>JAFGRV010000550.1 GCA_016934975.1 Spirochaetales bacterium
AGACATATGCTATTATTCCTGATATTCTTGTTTTTTACAAGAATATCAGGAATAATAGCCAAACGCAGGTTCGCGTGAAATCAAAGATTTTCATAACGGCAACCTATTGATACATTAATTATTTGGGTTGCGGGCGTAGCCTGCGTAATGTATCAATTATTATTTAAATCAACATATTAATATAGATTTAAAAGATTATTTATATATTATTTTATGTTCTCTCTATAATCAAGATCATGAGCTTGATTATAGTTTTGCTAAAAAAAATCCCAAAAGCAATGCACCACGATTTTTTCGCCTATATATAGTATGGAGACTTAAAAAAATAATAAAGGAGAAAAACATGGGAATTACAATTGCTTACAAGGGAAAACTCAATAATACAGACCTTATATACCGGTTTTGTGAAGAATTATCGGATATTGCTGATGAGATGAACTGGGAATACCGGATTTTAAATGAGGATTTTAATTTGCCTCATACCGCTTGCCTGGACAGTGAGGGTCCTGAGGTGCAGATTAAAGGACACCTGCCATTAAAAGGGATAAGTATGAAAATCCATCCTCAATCACAGTCACTCTCATTTCATTTTGACAAACACGGAAATATACGAAATATTGTGACGATGGTGATGAATGAGGCTGATGAACACTGTGATAATTCTTTCGAATTTATAAAAACAGCCTATGCCCCGGTTGAAGTTCATATTACAGTTGTAAAATTATTACGGTATATTAAAGAAACATATATATCCAATTTATATGTCCTGGATGATAGTAATTATTGGGAAACCGGTGATGAGACTATGTTGAATGATAAAAAGGGACCCCCGGGGAAAAACACAGATACTGAGAAAATTGATAAGCTCTTAATCCGGAAATATGATGAGGTTGATGCAGCAGGCTGATGAAATCAGCGCGGAAATGTCGGGAACCCTTTATTTTCCATCAGCCATAATAAAAAACGGGGCATGATTCGCATTAAAAAATGGTGGATTCCTTTTTAAAATATCCGCGATAATTCTGTTTTTATTAAACTCATACTTGAGAAACCTGCGTACTTCTTTTCTTCCCCAGCCGAGGGGGTGGATGAAATCAGTGTATAATGAAAGATCCCCTTGGTAAAAATGAGTGGACTGATAGTGAAGATTCGCAGTATCACAGAGCGGCATATTAAAGAGTGCCGAACTCAAAAAGGTGATAAAATCGTGGTGTTGTCGGATAAAATCGATGGTATGCCGGGCTGATGCTTCATTTTCCCAGGGAGTCCCGAAAAGAATATGCACATAGGTTGCGATATCAGCCTTTTTTAGACTTTTAAGCACACGGGAAGCGAGATCGAGGCTGAATCCCTTTTCCATTTTCTCAAGAACCGACTCGTCTCCTGATTCAAGACCGATTTTTAACATCACACAGCCGGATTTTTTTAAAGCCGTGGTAAAATCGGGATCCGCAAGTTGTTCCGAGATCCGGGCGTAGCCGTACCAGGGGACACCCGGAGGCTGCCGTGAAATGGCTGTTAAAAGTGGCAGACTGAGGGCGTTGTCGAGCAGATGAAGGAGGGAGGGCTTTTTTTGTTCGCACATGAGTGAAATGTCTTTGAGTGCGTCAGCCGGATTCAAAGGAATATACGAATTATTTTCCGCTTTTTCCGGACAGAAGCCGCATTTTTTCCAGTAGCATCCTATAGACGAGGCATAGGGTAGGACGTACGACGGTGAGAGATATGAATCCAGGGGAAAGAGAGAAAATGAAGGGGTGTAGCGAACATCAGCCTTGGGCTCTTTGTTATATAGCGAGAGGACTTTTTTTTCACCGGGACCGGCGGTGCATTCATCAACGAGGCCGGAAAAAGGGTTTTGCCACGCGGGGTTTTTCTGCCAGGTGGTGACGAGGCCGCCGCCGATGATGATTGTGAGTGAGGGAAACCGTTTTTTTAAGAATCCGATCATGGCGAAGGTTGTCAGGACCTGACTTAGGTATATGAGGGAGAATCCAATAATGGCATCTCCGGTTTTCTCGACAATTGTCGTAAACCGGGGTGCAAAATATGGATAGAAAGGATTCTCTTCGGGGGATTCGGCTGCCATAAGGATATCCGAACTTTGTGCAGGAGATAGATCTAAGTGCTGATAGTCTGTCAGAGTAATGGTGATTCCTTTTTTATTGTGTTGATGGGTAAATGTTGATGCCGAGAGAACCCGGTTGACATCCTTAACTGCTTGTTTGTATGTGTTGATGTTGAGATAGCCTTCCGGTGATTGTAAGGAACTAATATGACCTTCGGTTTTCCGCGCTGCACGTTTATACCAGGTATCTGCCCATGTATATTTCTTTTTTAATAAAAAACTGAGACCTTCGATATTTGCATCGATAATAGTGCAGGGGAGGTTTTCTCCTTTCAGGACCCCGGCAAGTTTTGCGATTCCTCCGGGCGGTTCCCCTGGTTTGGACACAGGCGGAAAAATGAGGATCATGGGAAGACCTTATGCCGGTGGGAATCGATTGTCATGGATGTAATAATAGCAGGAATTGAGGGGAAGTTAAAGTGAGAAATGATGTTGTGTTGAGGGGGGGTGGGGCAGCATGATAGTGGGTTTTAAAGCCGATATATCTTGAATGGAGAGAATTCTCGGTTATAAATGGTGATTATTTTCTTTTGACCAGTTAAGTGAGCTGAAAATATCTGCAATTGTCGTAGAATTTCACGAGGTGATAGCTGAGTACTATTACTTTCTTCCTTCCAGTACTCGAATAAACGTTTTAATACCATTGAAACATTTTCTCCATGCTCCTCCATAAAATCTAAAAAAAACCTTAAAAACTCCCTAAGCAACTGAGCAATACTAAACACATTCAAATCCTGATGCAACAACTTTAATTCCCTATACACATCCTCCGGAAAATACACATGCACATGCTCCCTCACTTCTTCCGGATCATCACACACTGCCGTATACCGACTCTCCCTCTGGTCTCCCCACAAATGCTCCCGTTTCACCACCGGTGCAATCATCGAAAGCACCTTCACAATTATTCCTGATAAACTCACCTTCTGGCCACAGATACATAATTTTTCAAGCTTATCTTTCATCTTTCGATCCATCATAAAATGAAATTCATGGATTCTATCATTTTTCATACTCAACTCCTTTTGTAATTAATAACTTCACTTATTAATAACTACCTGGAGTTCTCTCTTGCATTGCAATAAAGCTCATTTTTTTTATAAATTTTCAAATCTTTTTAATCTCAATCAATCCAGTAATAATCATTATCAATCATACGACAATTGTCGTAAACCAATTCGCTTTGTACTAATCTTCATCAGCCTTGTCTCAATCTAATCATTAGCCCATCGTTAATTTGCATCAACACAGCACGAGTCATTACCACTCGTACGACAATTGTCGTATACCCCCAACAGCCTCCTGCCAGCCTCACATCAGCCTTCCGCCACACTCCCATCAACCTCACATCACCCCCACATCAACAATACGACAATTGTCGTAATCCATCTCACCTCCCATCAACCCTCCATCAATCTGCCACACTTCCAATTCCCGATAATACCATCACACTCCCTTGCTATTTTCTCCCGGATTAAGTATAAAAAGTCAGGAGGAAGATACTACTATGCCACGAAGACAGGATATAAAAAAAGTAATGATAATCGGATCAGGTCCGATTGTGATTGGCCAGGCTTGTGAGTTTGATTATTCCGGCACTCAGGCTTGTAAAGCGTTACGGAGTTTGGGATATGAGATTGTGCTGGCAAACTCTAATCCCGCGACAATTATGACAGATCCGGGGATGGCTGATATTACCTATATTGAGCCCCTCACGGTAGAATCTATGACAAAAATAATCGAAAAGGAAAGACCGGATGCCTTGCTTCCCAATCTTGGGGGACAATCAGCCTTAAATCTTTCTTCAGAACTTGCTAAAAAAGGGGTTTTGGAAAAATACGGGGTGAAGGTAATTGGTGTTGATATTGATGCGATTGAACGAGGGGAAGACAGGATCGCCTTTAAGCAGACGATGAATAAACTCGGGATTGAGATGCCGAAGAGTACTGCTGTTTACACGGTGGATGAGGCGGAAAGAATCGCTGCCGAATTGAAATACCCTGTCGTCATCCGGCCGGCTTATACCATGGGAGGTACCGGAGGGGGGCTTGTGTATAATGTTGATGAACTCCGGGTTGTTGCCAGCAGGGGTATTGCCGCAAGTCTCATCGGCCAGATACTTGTGGAAGAATCGGTCCTCGGATGGGAGGAGCTCGAGTTGGAGGTTGTCCGGGATTCAAAAAATCAGATGATTACTGTTTGTTTTATTGAAAATGTTGATGCCATGGGTGTACATACCGGGGATTCTTATTGTACGGCACCGATGCTTACCATCGACCCGGCTCTTCAAAAGAAATTGCAGGATTATTCCTATAAAATAGTCGAGGGAATCAAGGTTATCGGGGGGACAAATGTCCAGTTTGCCCATGACCCTGTTTCCGGCAGAGTTGTGGTTATCGAGATAAACCCGAGAACCTCCAGGTCTTCTGCCCTGGCATCAAAAGCAACGGGATTTCCCATCGCCCTCGTCTCTTCGAAGCTGGCAGGGGGACTCACCATGGATGAGATACCTTACTGGCGTGACGGAACATTAGAGAAATATACGCCCTCGGGAGATTATGTGGTGGTGAAGTTTGCCCGGTGGGGATTTGCGAAGTTTAAAAACGCCGAAGACAAGCTTGGTACCCAGATGCGTGCCGTGGGTGAAGCCATGAGCATCGGAAAAACATATAAGGAAGCATTTTTAAAAGCCATCCGGTCTCTGGAAACCGGACGTTACGGATTGGGTTTTGCAAAGGATTTTAATAAAAAGACTCTGCCGGAACTGATGCAGCTTCTTAATTTTCCTTCCAGCGAACGGCAATTTATCATGTACGAAGCATTACGAAAAGGTGCGGGGATCGATGAATTGTATAAAAAGACATTTATCAAGCCGTGGTTTATTCAGCAGATGAAGGAACTTGTGGAACTGGAAGAATCAATCCTCTTGTCAAAAGGCAAGCTTCCGCCGGATGATCTTTTAATCAAGGCAAAGAAAGATGGGTTTGCGGATAAATATCTTGCCTGGATTTTAGGCATAAAGGAAAAAGATATCCGGAAAAAACGGATTTCTCTGGGGCTTGAGGAAGCCTGGGAAGCGGTTCCGGTGAGTGGCGTAGAGAATGCCGCGTATTATTATTCCACATATAATGCACCGGATACGACAATTGTCAGTGCAAACAAAAAGGTAATGATTTTAGGAGGCGGCCCGAACCGGATCGGACAGGGAATCGAGTTTGATTATTGCTGTGTCCACGCCGCTTTTACCCTACGTGACCAGGGAATAGAAACCATAATGGTAAACTGTAATCCCGAAACCGTATCAACAGATTACGATACATCGGATAAACTCTATTTTGAACCCCTGACTGTGGAAGATGTACTCTCAATTTACAATAAAGAAAAACCGGAAGGTGTGGTCGTCCAATTTGGCGGACAAACCCCCCTCAATATCGCCCAGGAACTCGAAGACGCCGGGGTGAAAATTTTAGGAACCCCCCCGGAAGTCATCGATCTCGCCGAAGACAGGGACAGGTTCGGGAAGATGATGAAGAAACTTGGAATCCCCATGCCCGAGTCCGGTATGGCCACCAATCTGGAGGATGCATTGGAAGTGGCGGCAAGAATCGGATACCCCCTGATGGTCCGTCCTTCTTATGTTTTAGGCGGGAGAGGCATGGAAGTGGTCTATGATGAAGAAATGCTTAAGACATATGTCGAGGCGGCAGTGGATGTCACCCCGGACCGTCCGATCCTGATTGATAAATTCCTGGTAAACGCCATCGAGGCGGAAGCAGACGCCCTCTCGGATGGGGAAGATGCCTTTGTCCCGGCGGTTATGGAGCATATCGAACTTGCCGGAATCCACTCAGGTGATTCAGCCTGCGTCATCCCCCCGGTCAGTATAGCCCGGGAGCATATTGACACTATTAATGCGTACACACGGAAAATTGCGCGGGAATTAAAAGTCGTGGGGTTGATGAATATTCAGTATGCCATTGCGAAAGATGTTGTGTATGTTCTTGAGGCGAATCCAAGGGCATCCAGGACGGTGCCCCTGGTATCAAAGGTCTGTAATATCAGTATGGCAAGGATTGCAACTATGCTCATGCTCGGACAGAAACTCAAAGATCAACATCTTGCTCATCTACCCATACCGCACTTTGGGGTTAAAGAAGCGGTTTTCCCCTTTAATATGTTCCCCGAGGTGGATCCTGTCCTCGGACCTGAAATGCGGTCTACCGGTGAGGTCCTTGGAATCGCCGATTCCTTCGGACTTGCCTTCTATAAAGCCCAGGATGCTGCCAAGATGACACTCCCGGAGAAAGGAACAGTTCTTATCAGCGTATCAAAAAGAGAACATCCGGAGGTACTTGAGGTCGCCGAACAATTCACTTTACTTGGATTTACTCTATGTGCAACCGAAGGCACACACAAATTTTTAGGAGAAAAGGGTATTTCTTCGGAGTTGATAAATAAATTACACGAGGGAAGGCCCAATATCGTTGACGCGATAAAGAATGGTGAGATTAAACTTGTTATTAATACACCGGTGGGTAAATTGAGTCAGTATGATGATTCCTACATAAGAAAATCTGCCGTAAAGCATAATATTCCGTATATTACGACAATTGCCGCAGCCCGTGCAGCTGCCAAGGGAATTAAAGCACATAAACAGGAAACCGGTGCGATAAAGTCATTACAAGAATATCATGGAGATATTAAATAACATTCAGCCTTTAAGCAGCCGGCTGTGACGTACAGTTGCCGCAACCGGCTGCATTTATTACCTTTGTATAATCTGATCACCTAGGAGGAACTGATTATGCATCAACACCTCATATGTGATCAGATTATGTGAGTTCAGGCTGATGAGAAATGGTCTCTATGACGGATGATTTTTCATCAACATAAAAATTAAGGAAAAAAAATGGAAATTGTATCCCCCGCGGGGAATCGTGAAAAACTTCACTATGCATATCTTTTCGGGGCAGATGCCGCTTATATCGGTATAAAAAATTTTTCCCTCCGGGCCAAGGCTGATAATTTTAACTTTGAAGACCACGAGATCATTAAAAAAACCAAACCACCGGGCAAGAAACTGTATTGTGCGTGTAATATCTATTTTCATGATAACGATCTCCGTCACCTCGAGGAAAATCTTGAAAAAATTGCGGCCTATCCCTTTGATGCTTTTATTATCAGCGATCTCGGGGCCCTTTCCGTTATAAAAAGATATTTTCCCGGTAAACCACTTCATTTAAGTACCCAGGCCAATTGTATTAATTCGGAAGCCGCGAAAATGTACCGGGATATGGGATTTTCACGTCTTATTCTCGGGAGAGAAGTGAACCTGAAAGAAATAGAGGAGATCCGGACAAAAGCGGGGATCGGGGTGGAGGTTTTTGTTCACGGGGCAATGTGCCTCGCCTATTCGGGGCGCTGTTTTTTAAGCGCCTACATGGCAAACCGCTCGGCAAATAAGGGCGATTGCGCCCACGCCTGCCGCTGGAAATACCGGGTTCTGGAAGAAGAGGAGAGGACCGGGGAATATTTTCCCATCTACGAAGGTGATGATTACACGGTGATTCTCTCATCCAAAGATCTTTGTATGATCGATCACCTTGGGGAATTGAGAAACGCCGGAGTCACGGCGATAAAGATCGAAGGCCGGATGAAATCAGTCTATTATGTCGCCATCGCCACACGGGCGTACAGAAAGGTCCTTGATTCCCTGGAGGGGATGGAGATCCCGGGATTAGCTGATTACAAGACTGAGCTTTTTAAGGTGAGTCAGCGGGAGTTTTCCACGGGATTTTTTTTTGATAAGGCTGATATTGAAACATCAACCCAAACCTCCTATTACCGGCCGTATGAGTTCCTTGGTTTTATCGGAAAACAGGTGGAACCCGGTCTGTATGAGCTGGTGGTAAAATATCAGATCAGGGCGGAAGACACCATCGAATATGTCGGGTATGACATTCTTTTTTTACAAGATTCTTCATTTGTACTACTCGATGAAGAAAAAAAACGGGTGGAAAAAGCAGACCATGGAAAAATATATTTTATCCGGACAGAGGCTGCTATAAAGGAAGGATATCTTATCCGCAGACAAAAATCCTAGTGTTCTTATTATAATAATTTATATTTTTCTAACCTATCGCTCCTCAAAAAAATTGACATATGTCGTACCT
>JAFGRV010000551.1 GCA_016934975.1 Spirochaetales bacterium
CTCAAAACATATCCGGATCAAATAGTAAAAGCAGAAAGGCGGGAGATAAAACCGAATATCAGTCTGCATTTTCTTACGGAAGAGCCCGCAAAAGCAGGCAGGGCAGGGGGTATTTCAAGTATCATTATAAATACTCTTCTCATGATAATTCTGACCCTTCTGATCGCGACACCCATCGGGATAGGAGCGGCGATCTACCTTACGGAATATGCAAAACAGGGAACCCTGATTTCCGTGCTCCGGTTTTTTACCGAGACCCTCGCGGCAATTCCTTCCATAGTGTTCGGTCTTTTCGGCTACATTCTTTTTGTGAATTACTTTAAGTGGGGAATGGGGCTTTTCTCCGGGTCCCTTACCATTACAATAATGATTTTACCGACGATTATCCGGACTGCGGAAGAAGCATTCAAAGCCGTGCCGCGGGAATACAGGGAAGAAAGTCTTGCCCTGGGCGCAACCCTCTGGAAAACGATACGGAGAGTCGTTATTCCATCAGCCCTGCCCGGTATTCTCACCGGTATTATTCTTGCTATCGGGAGAGCAGTGGGAGAGACCGCGGCAGTGCTTTTTACCCTTGGTTCAAGCCCTGCGATGGCAAAGGATATTTTCTCATCTGCCAGGGTTTTGTCCCTTCATCTTTATATACTTGCCAAAGAAGGAATATCTTTCGAGCGTGCTTTTGCCACGGCGTTTATTCTGGTTGTCATAATTTTGATAGTGAATACATCCGCAACAGTTCTTGTGGGGAAGATGAAATACTCCGGGAGAAAATAAGATGGTAAAAAGGAGAAAAATATGAATACAAGTTTTGTTTTACCAGGAAAAAAAAGCATGGATAAAGAGGTAACCATGTCCCTGGGAATGGATAAAACGATAAAAAAGGATGTTCCTCATGACAGGAAGTATAAAATTGTTACAGAGAAACTGAATCTTTTCTATGGAGACAATCAAGCTTTGCATGATATTTCCATGGATATTAAACCCAATAAAGTGACAGCTCTGATCGGGCCCTCCGGGTGCGGAAAATCGACATTCTTGCGCACTCTGAACCGGCTGAATGATCTCATTCCTATTGTAACGTTGAATGGGAATGTGTATTATGATGGAACGGATATTTATAAGGATTATGATGTAATAGAATTAAGGAAGCGTATCGGTATGGTATTTCAGAAACCGAATCCCTTTCCAATGTCTGTTTTTGATAATGTTGCATATGGACCCCGGGTACATGGGATTAAGAAAAAAGAGGTCTTGAAAGATATTGTGGAGAGGAGTATCAGACAGGCAGCATTATGGGATGAGGTCTCAGACAGACTTCATGATCCGGCGCTGGGGCTTTCCGGCGGACAGCAGCAACGTCTTTGTATCGCCAGGGTTCTGGCTGTTGAACCGGATGTCATTCTTATGGATGAGCCCACATCAGCCCTGGATCCTGTTTCTACGGCGAAGATAGAGGATTTAATCGATGAATTAAAACAGAAATTCACGATTATTATTGTTACACATAACATGCAGCAGGCCGGCCGCATATCCGATTACACATGTTTCTTTTTAAATGGAGTTCTTATCGAAATGGGCAAAGCAAAAGACATTTTTTTTAATCCGGCGGATAAAAGAACGGAAGATTATATCTGCGGACGTTTCGGATAGGGAGAAATAATTATGCCGACAAGAATTCATTTTCATGAAAAACTGGAAGATCTCACAACGGATGTGCTTTTAATGGGCGGACTGGTGGAGCAGGCCATCGGAAAGGCAATATATTCTTTGGCAAAAAACGACCGGTCCCTTGCCGCTGAAGTTATCCGCGATGATGAGGCGATAAATGATAAAGAACTTTTTATAGAAAACAGGTGTATTGTTCTTCTGGCAACCGAGCAGCCTGTGGCGTGTGATCTCCGGCTTATCGTCTCGACCCTTAAGACGATCCGGGACCTGGAAAGGATCGGAGATTACGCGGCCCATCTGGCAAAAGCAATAGTGAACTTTGAATTGGGGACCCTCCCGTTCCATGATGAAATCTCAAAAATAACCGAAGTTTGTGTGAGTATGCTTAAAGATACACTCACAGCGTATTCCCGGGGAGATGTGAAACTTGCCGAAAAGGTGAGGGAACGGGATGAAATTGTGGATACATTATATCTTCAGCTTTTTAACGAGCTCCTCAGTAATTTGCGGAATGATAAGGACCATGTAAAACAGGTAAGCGCGCTGCTTCTCGTGGCAAAATATCTGGAACGCCTCGCGGACCACATTACGAATATTTGTGAGGAGATTGTCTTTATGTGTACGGGAAAAAGAAAGGATTGGGCTAAATAATTATGGCTTTAAAACATATTCTTGTTGTCGAGGATGATAAAAATATCCTGGAACTTATCGAGTACAATTTGAACAAGAAGGGTTATAAAATTACCTGTGTATCCACCGGGGAGAACGCACTTATGGCGGTTGGTGAACAGAAGCCGGACCTTATACTCCTGGATCTCATGCTTCCCGGGATTGATGGGATTACAATATGTGATCTGTTAAAAAATTCCGATACAACAAAGGATATTCCGGTTATAATGGTAACGGCAAAGGGTGAAGAAGAGGATGTCGTAAAAGGTCTTAAAGTCGGGGCGGACGATTATGTGACGAAACCTTTCAGCATTAATGTGCTGCTTGCCCGGATAGCGGCTGTTTTGCGTCGTTCGGGGGGGAAGAGTTCCGGAAAAGGAGAGGTTGAACAGCCTCTTTTGATCCATGATCTTTCAATTGATCCTGTGCGTCATAAGATACTGTTACAAAATAAACCGATTGAACTTACTCTTACGGAATATAAAATTCTTTATTATTTAGCCCGGCACCCGGGAAGAGTATTTACACGGTATCAGATCGTTGAAGCAGTGCGGGGTGAAGGATATGTGGTCACCGAACGCTCCATAGATGTTCTTATTTTCGGTCTTCGAAAAAAACTGGGTGAACTGGAAGATTATATTGAGACTGTACGGGGCATCGGCTACCGTTTTAAGGAATAATAGGTATGCGTCAGCAAAAACTTTTCCGGCAAATTTTTAAATATTTTCTCTTTATCATTATTCCTTCCCTCATCCTCATCGCCTTATATACGACAAATTCGTTTAAGGATTTTTACTATGCCAGGACAACGGAAGAGTTGGAGGGATATGCAAAAACCATCGAGAAAAAAAGTCTTGCAATGATCGGGTCTTATAAACACAGGACAGAAAATGATATATCCGACCCTTGCTTCCTGGACCCGGAAGATTCGAACTTCCGGGTCACTCTCATTCTTCCCGATGGCGAGGTTATTTGCGACACAACCCAGAATGCGGAGAGTATGGAAAATCACAAGAACCGGCCGGAAATAGCCGAGGCTTTGCATGGGAATGTGGGAAGAAATATCCGGTATAGTGATACTCTTCAGGAAACATTGATGTATGTAGCGGTTCCATTAAAAGAGAATACGACAATTGTCGGTATTTTACGAACCGCTGTTTCAATATCTCTTTTAAATCATACGCTTGAATCTCTCTGGATAAAAATATCCTCAGGGGGTATCCTGATCATCTTTCTTGCCGGGGTCATCGCTTTCTGGGTGTCAAAAAAAATCAGTCTCCCATTGGAAATACTAAAAAAGGGTGTGGAGAAATACAGCCTGGGGAATCTGGACCATAAGCTTGAATCCTCTCCTATCGCAGAGATTAACGGATTGTCCGAATCCATGGGGAAAATGGCTTTACAGCTTAAAGAGAGAATTAGTATGATTATAAGGCAGCAATCCCGGGAAAAAATTATCCTCGCCGCCATGTCGGAAGGTATCATTGCCCTTGATACGGATAAGCGAATTCTCACTATCAATCAGGCAGCATGTTCTATTCTAAAAATTGAATCGGCTTCTCTCATCGGCGAACGGCTGGAGAAAATAACCCGGGTACTTAAGTTTTCACGGATTGTACAGAAAGCGATTTCCTCCGGTGAAGTGGTTGATGAGGAAATTGTCATTTATAATGAGAATGAACAGTATCTCCGGATTCAGGGTACACCGTTGTCGGATAATCAGGGAATTCGATTCGGGACTCTTATTGTTATTCATGATCTTACGAAATTACATGCCCTTGAGAAAGTAAGAAAAGAGTTTGCCGTTAATGTATCCCATGAACTTAAAACTCCCCTCACCAGTATAAAAGGATTTGTCGAGACACTTCAAAACGATGAACCGGAAAACAAGAAAAAGACCGGACATTTTCTTTCGATTATCGGAAAGGAGACGGACAGGATTATCGCCATTGTGGAAGACTTGCTCAGTCTTGCGCGTATTGAAAAGGAAGAGGAATCACATGATCTTGAAATGGAGAAAAGATATATCCGTGATCTTTTAAATAATGCTATTGCGGCGTGTGAAAGACAAGCATCAGCAAAAAATATAATTGTGGAGCTTTCCTGCTCACCCTCTATTTCCGGTTCGGCGAATGCCCATCTTTTAACACAGGCAGTCATCAACCTCATCGATAATGCCATTAAATACAGTGATCCGGAGGGAAAAATTACAGTATCCGCCGAAATTGTGAAGGATACGATTGAGATTGCAGTAAAAGACCATGGCTGCGGTATTCCGGAAGAACATTTACCCCGGATATTCGAACGATTTTACAGGGTTGATAAGGCCCGGAGCAGGGAGTTAGGCGGCACAGGTTTAGGCCTTGCAATCGTGAAACATATCATTCACATTCACAGGGGGTCTGTTGATGTGAAAAGCAGCCCCGGCAAAGGAAGCACCTTTTTTCTCTATATCCCCTTTCAACAGTGATTCTTATGTGTATGTTACCCCGCTATCGTAGAAATAATCCCATAAATTCTTTGAACTAATAAACATGGGATGCCGGAATATAATGCGCCTTTTCTTTTACAAAATTAATGATTTTGTCCTGACAATCCTGTTCAAGATGCCAGAACTCAAGACCATTAATAAAAATCCCCTCACTCGCCTCTTTGCTCCATTTAATCTTGCCATATGCCTTGATCTCGTTATTATTCGGTAAAGAAAAATCAAGAACAACAATATCTCCGATAGATAAAGCTGTTGTTGTGGTAATGCATATTCCCTTTTCACTTATATTTTTGATGGGTGCCTTGGAAACTAATGATTTATTTACTAAAACATCAAATTCCGTTCTGTCAGTCTGTCTACGTTCCGTCATAGTTATTGTCCCCTCCTGTAATCTATGATAAGAAGATAATCCTTATCTTCTAAGATCAGCAATAAGGAAAAGTATTAAAAAAGTCTAGGTGAAATACTTATGTGTGTTAAAACGTGAGGGGTTAATAAATGCTCATCTCTTTTAACCATTGTGCTATAGTGGGAATAACTGTATCAGGATTATTTTCACTTTGGGATATGGTTATCACAAAATCGAAGACTTTATCTTCGTTGAAAGGTGCGAAGACAATATTATTCCACTTAAGGAATGTGATGGCGGCGGCGAGTCCGGTTCGTTTATTTCCGTCATTAAAAGCGTGGTTTTTTATGATATAGAACATATATGCCGCGGCCTGATGGTAAATATCAGGGTAAATGGGTTTCCCGAAAATTGAGTTAGAGAAGATTCTGTCTACAAAAGCGAGGGACTGTCCGGACCTGATATTGTTAGATGTGTAACCGCTTCCCCCCGAGTGGATGGTGACAAGTCTATTAATGACGATAAGCATATGTTTGTTCACGTATTTCATTCTGTATTCCTCATAAATCAGTTGCCGAGGCGAATATAAAGATTTA
>JAFGRV010000074.1 GCA_016934975.1 Spirochaetales bacterium
ATTTTATTAAAACGATTAATGAAAAAACAATTAAAAAAGCCCATTTCACACAAAAATTGAAAATAGATGATGATGGTAATTTAATTTATTTATCATCAAGTAAAGGACTTGTGAAAATCAATAGTAATGGAGATAATTTATTAACAGTTGCTAAACAAAAATTGCCGCGACAAGTTACTCAATTTTGTGAATTTTTCCCAATAAATAATTCTATTTTCATTTATGATGATGAAAATAGAATTCGATCTATTTCACCTGATGGAACTATCGAAGAAACTAAAAAGGTAATTCAAGAACTTAAAGAAATATCTATACAAGATAAGTATTCACTCTCTGCTATTTATAACAGAAATGATATATCTATTATAGACAAAAACAAAGACAAAGAAATTTTTTATAATTTAGCAAATGATCCTAAGAATTTATTAATTGCTGACTGTTTTTATTCCTCAAATTTTAATAAGAATAAAGAATATTTTAAGAAAATCGAGCCAGTCAAAAAAAAATTAAAAGATTCTATGAGTAATGAAGTAAAAACCAATATTCAACTAAATAACAATATTAATTTGGATGAATATAGTATGCATTTTATAGATTATGACGCTAATCATAATAGTTATTGGATGGGAATAAGGGATGTTTCCAAGAAGCTTAAAACCTATTCTATTTTAGTTTTTTCAAGATATGGTGATTTATTAGCTGTTTTTGTTTATGGTGAACATATCAGAGAAAACGAACATTCAGGGATAAAAAGTGATCATACCAATTATCCAACATCAGGATCTGATGAAGTTGCGATTGCACCAAATGGAGATATATACTTCCTTGTAGGGAGTAAAGAAAATTATACACTATATAAAGTAGAACATAGCTGGTAAATTGTATACAAACATACCCAAAAAACGATTTATTCTCGTTCCCCGCAAGGTGTCATAAAAGATTGTTGGTTATAATTTAACACCTTACTCATAAACGCATACGGAATAGAGGCTACAAATAGATATGATTATGGCATTTATTTGTCGAGTTCACCCCCCCCCACCAATAGTAACTCTGCCATTTCGGTCCCACTCCAACCCACCCGCCGGAATTGCATAAAATGTAATCATTTTATGCACCTGGAAGGCGGCTTAAAGAATGGGTTGTCGGTAATTGCGTGATAATGGGGCCATTATCTGCTGTTACCGACTTCGCGAGGGAAATGACGGTTGTGAGGAATGGTTTTCCACGGGATTATGAACCCGTTTTTTAAGGCGGTTCCGGCAGCCACCGAGGAACGGGGTCAGGCTGGGAGCTGTGGTCGAGGCGTGGGAAGGTGTAAGTTTGGGAGTTTCCCGGGAGAAACTCCCAACCGCACGTTTCACTCCTCCGCCCCACGTCGTACAATTACGGGAATAGCGCAATGCCGCGCTAAAGCCCCGTAAAACACTTAGCACATTCCCTGAAAAAACCTTTAGCATGACAGCGGGACACTTTGGGTTAGAATTATTTTCTGAATGATTACAGCAAATCCTTTTCCGCCTGCGTCTTATGCACCGGTTTATTCCTGAAGGTGCATGTCACTATCGTTCCCCGCTGATCTTTCCGTTTTATATCTATTCGCGCGTCGATAATATCCGCGCGGTATTTCATGGTACGCAATCCCATGCCTTTACTCATTTTAAAATCCTGGGGCAGGCCGATCCCGTCATCACGCACACTTAAATGGATTTTGTCGTTATTCCTCTGCAATTGAATATAGATGTTATCCGGTTTTGCGTGTTTAATCGCGTTGTTTACTGCTTCCTGTACAATTCTGTAGAGGTGGACGGCCACAAGACTGTTATTGATAATGATATTTTCATTTAAGCGGAAATGGCATGGTATTTTAAATTGATACTCGATTTTTATCGCGAGGTCTTTAAGAGCAACAACGAGTCCATCTTCTTCCAGTTCCACGGGGAGGAGGCCCCGGGCGAGATTTTTTGTCGTTGCGATTGAATGATGAAGGAGTTTGAGGATTTCCTCTGCGTCTGCCGCCTCTTCAAGGGATTTTGCTTTTAACCTGTCTTTGAGGACGTTGCTCATAAAAGCGATCCCGGTTAAATATTGGCAGAGGCCGTCGTGTAAATCCTGGCCGATGCGTTGTTGTTCTTTTCTGCTCACTTCGGTAATTTCTTTTTCAAGACGCTTTCTTTTGCTTACTAATTTTGCTCCTTTGAGGGCACTGGAAAGTTGACTCGCCAGGGTTTCGTATACTGTCCCGGAGATTGGTCCGATTTCAAAGAGGACGAATCCGAGCTGTTCGGTTTTAAAATAAAGGGGCATAACAATGAAGGCAAAGCTCCCTTGTTCGCGTTTGATACATCCCGGTACAAGTTCGTTTGCCTGAAATTTTAAGTTCTCGGAAGTGAAATCGAAATTATCCTTTTCGTCATATGCGAACACAAGGCGCGCATTATTCCTTCTTTTTCTGTTTTCGTATAATGAAAGATAGCAGCTTTTTATTCCGAGTTCAGGGAGATCCTTCACTAACACTTTTTTTAGTCTTTTCATATTAAAATTAGTGATAAGCGCCTGATTGATCTTATGGAGTATGACAGACTGTTCTTCCGCGTTGGCCCGGTAATATGCCTGGATTCTTTCCGCTACCTCACCGATAAAAATAAGGCTTTGTTTCCACAAAGCGTCTACCCAGTCCGCTTCTTTATTCGAAGGAAGGGCTTTCAGTATTCGGCTGAACAAGGCGGAAATAATAATATCTATTGAAAGTGCCTGTATCCCCATCTTTGTCGTAACGGAAATAAAATCTTCCAGAGCAAAAAGGAAATGAGACCCATATTGTTCCTTTTTTGCTTTCATTAATGCTTGTATCAGCATCGTGACCCAGTTTTTAACATCCACTTGTTCCCTGGAAAAAGATAAATTTTTCTCCATTATTTCTACAAGGTCTCTCTCAATTTCCTGTAGAGAGGATGAGGATAACTCGCTATTTTTTTTTGATGTATCGCAAAGCATGGAAATAATGTTTTCTTCACTGCTATGGAGAAAACAGCCGCAGGAGCGGCGGATAATTAATTGTGTCGGAAGTACGAGGGTTTCCGGGACTTGTTCTCCCTTAAGTTTCGCTACTAAAATCGAAGCAGCCTGTTTTCCCACTTCATAAAGGGGTTGACGTACGGTTGTGAGTGAAGGCAGAACCCCGAAGGATTCTTTTATATCATCAAACCCGACTATGGCGATATCCTGAGGTACTCGTATCCCCCTGTTTTGCAGAGCTTTCATCGCATAGATCGCCATATAATCATTCGCTCCCATGAGAGCATCAAACTTTACTTTTCTTTCATCGAGAAGGAGGGAAATAGCTTTTGTTCCGGTGCTCCGTATAAAATCTCCGGGAGCGACCAGCCGGGGATCATATTCTATAGTGTGTTCTTCCAGAATATCTTTATAAACCTGGAATCTCCGTTCCGCTTCCGGGTTGCATTCCGGACCACGAATAAAAGCTATTTTTTTGAATCCGTGATCTGCTATGAGGTGTGTAAGAATATCCCTGATTCCTTTTGTATTATCGACTAAAACGCTCGGAAAGCCTTGTAATATGACCCCGACACTTACGATTGGTATGGGTTTATACCGGAGAAAAAATTTTTTTAGATATTCTATTCCAATATGATTTCCAAGAGACCCGGAAATGGCGACTAATCCATCCACATTGTTCATATTCACGAGGTCGTAAACAGCATTTTTTTGAGCAATATACTTGTATGGAGATTTTAATGCACCTCCCACGAAACAAATGAGATTAAGATCATATATCCGGATTCCATCAACCAGGCCGGCCCATATTTTTATGCCATAACTTTCATATACATTATCCAGAAGAAGGCCGATGGTGAGTCTTTTCTTATTTTCCGAATTGCTTTCTTCCTTTAATTTCACTTTTATTACCTATGCTATTAACTGCCAGGTTCTTGTTTTAAAACATGAACCTGGCAGTTAATAGCGAAACGCAGGTTCGCCTGAAATCAAAA
>JAFGRV010000552.1 GCA_016934975.1 Spirochaetales bacterium
AAGAATATAAAAAGGATTGTTTAATGAGTAGTTTGGGCAATACCGGAATCAAAACCTGATTTTTACCGCGAGAAATTTTTTATAACCATAATTATTTTTATTTAGAGGATGGGTTTTGTTCTGGTATTGCTTTTTTTTGGTGTAATCATTTTTCCTGTCAGAAAATTGATTCCTTTTTTCATTAAAATCAAATCGAAAATCATAAACCTTCGAAATTGTTATATACGGTATGGGAGAATCTTAAATTAACTATATTTTTTAACTAAAAATATTTGCATTTAAATCATATGAATATTATATTTTACTCATTGCATAACGGCAAGGCAGTGTCCCTCTATGTAAAAATAGTTATCGCATAATTTTTATAACTCGAGAGAGGGAGTGAGTTGATGCTTGTGAAAAGCAGCTCTTATCTCTTTAAAAGTATAGTAAAAAAATGTCATATCTAAATTGTTCCATTTTATGGCAAAAGTTTTATACGCATTGTGGTGTACATCGATCAGCTATACAAGGTGTATAAAGCGTATGCTTGCAGGAGAAGAAGATATGGAAGAAAATTTATGGCATCACTATTGCGATTCTTTAGATAAAAATTTTAAAGAACAAGTTCAGTGGAACAAAGATTATTTGAATGACTATTTGGAAGAGTGGAAAACTACCAGGATGGCGAAGCAATTGTGCCCGGATGGTGTGAGTGGTATGAATGGGATCCCTTTAACCAGTTATTCGGATTATACAATTTTACATGCCTTTGGAACAAGAATGAATGAACTTGAAAAAAAAATTCCAAGAAAAAAAGGTGAAAATTTTTGTGAGTATTATGATACATTAAGTAAAATGGTTATAGATATGCTTGACGGTTGGATGGTAGATACGTATTCTTTCTCTGTCAAAACCTCCGGAACAACAAGTGAAAGTAAGTGGGTTGTTCATAGTGATTTTTTCTGGAAAAATATGATAAATGCAGTGATGGCTGCCGCGATAATAAGCTGCTGTGATGATTATGGTACAACATCGTTGCGGAAAGGTGATATTCAGTTTGGAATTGGATCTCCGGCACCATATATCGGCGGGTATGTGAGAAAACTCTTCGAACAGGAAGGGATTATAGTTATGCCCCCCTCGGCGCTTGTAGATGAAGAATCGAATTTTATGAATAAAATAAATATTGCTTTAAAGTATGCAAAACAGCTGAAAAAAATTGATATTATAGGGACGACCGGTTCTATATTTAAAATGATAGCATTATATTTCTCGGATATGGCTGAGCTTTTTAAACAGAATTATACAATTACACCACCGGGGATAAGAAAGCTCATTCTTTGGATATTATGGAAGTATAAAAAATATTTCGGAAAAAAGCTGAACAAACTTAAATGTATTCTAAATCCGAAGGGACTTTTTATGGGGAGTTTTGATACGGAATTGTACCGGGAATTTATAATAGAGCAGTTGGAGATTGAGCCGTGTAATCTTTATGGTTCAACAGAGTGCGGATTTCCTTTATATGGAAGACCCGGGAGAAAAAGCGACTTAATCCCGGATCTGCGTGGCGGTTATTTTGAGTTTTTGGACAGGCATTCAGAAATAAGGAAAATTGATGAACTGGAAAGAGGAGGTGTCTATGAACTTGTGTATACCCCTTTCCGGTCTATTATAATGCGGTATAAAACCGGAGATCTTTTTAGGGTAATTGATTTTCAACATGATAATAAACCAATATTTTGTTTTGAAAGCAGGGTAGTAAATGTGCTTGATATAAATAATTATTTTAGATTGTCTTTGTCATTGGCCTTCAAAGCTTTTAAGCGTGCAGGGTTCCCCCCATCAACAAATTGGGCATTTACGAAAGAGATCGAACCTGTTGAATGTATGATCCTTCTTATGGAAAAGGGATCGGATATGTCGGAAAAGCAGGTATCGGAACGGTTGTTTGATGCATTGAAAAAGGAGGATGTGTTTTTCAGGAATTATATAACAGACTTTAAGATCAGGAATCCCTGGGATGTTATTCGTGTAGAATATGTAAAAAGGGGTGTCTTTAAAAGATATGTAGAAAAAAAGGTTCAGGAAGGAGTTCCTTTAGGAAGGATTAAACCGGCAATGATAATTCCCCCGGAAAATAAAGACATGATCGATTTTCTAAAGAATTAATAAGCTGTATGAACGAGTGGTTTTTTTTTCCGTGGTCAATTCAATATCTCGCGGGGGCGGTGCTTGCTTTGGTTATCACTGTTCCGCTTTTCCTCAGTAATTCCAGGATTTGGGTGAATCGGTCTTTTTTAGGATTTGGTTTGTGTATTTTCTTCTATTGTATGAGTGCTTTTTTTCACAGGAATGCGCCGACCGAGGAATTATCAAAATTCTTTTTCAGAATTGATCTTTTTTTTGCATCGATCATCAATATTATTATTTTTCTCATGATACTTTTTTTATGGAAAGAGAAATTTATATTTATTGCACATTTATTACCCGGACTCGCAGTCGGGTTTTATGGATTGATTGTTGCACCTTTTACAATTACCTGGTCCCCATTCGGTTGGTCTTATATCTCTTTTTTTCCTTTTAATATAATGATTATAAGCATTGCATTGGGATATACCCTTTTAAGTCTCGTTTCACTTTTATATCTCATGAAGAAAGTACCTCTAAAAATCTTACAAAGAAAATATAAAATAATAATCGCGGGCATGATAATTTGTACTCCCGGATCACTCATCACAACGATGATTCTGCAAGCCTTCCCCGATTTTCCACCTTTCGCCGGTATCTGGGTTATACTCCAGTTCCTTTTTATCTCTATAGCGATTTCATTAAAAGAAAATAAAATAGAGATAAGTCTTGAAGATGTATTTGACAGTTTTTTATCCAAATTATTTTCTCTGATACCGGGGAGAGAGTTTGGTCATAATTTTATCGAATTTACAAAATACATAGAATTTACACAACTCAACAGGGTTGTTACTATATCAGGCGATTTGTATGTTTTTAATAAAGCTTATTTTTCCAAGATTGATTTAATAGAAGTATTAATAAGAAATATAGAGTATCTTGAAAAACGCGAGTACAGAAAACAGATTTCCCTGGAATTTATGGCGCTGTTTTCATATGTATATAAACTTTTTTATTCAGAAACGAATCAAGAAATCAGTATCCTTTTCGATAATATTATCCGGAAGCATGGCGATTATCTGCTTGAATCGAATGCATTATATAATATTGGTAATTCGAGATATCTGAAAATGTTCATGGAAGATAATTCATTAGCCGGTTTGGACGAGAAGGATAAATTATTAAATTTTTTTAAGAAGTTGAGATTAGCTTTAAATGCATATACAAAATCGGTCTTAGGTGAATTGTGCGGGGTTATTCCGGATATCATTTTATATAAAAATCCGGATTTTAATTCGATATACATGGCATATAACAAAGCATTTTATAAGCATTTCAATAGTGAACATGAAAAAAATGACCAATTAAAAGAGGGTTTGCTTCCTCTTGCTGCCCAGGTTATCCGGATTCATAATAATATAACAATTGGAATTCCTATTATTCCCGTATTCTTTTATGAAAATCTTTTCAATGACTTGTATCGGACCTTTTCGGAAGTCCCGGGTGAAGATAAAATCCGGCAATTAAAACATAAGGAAAGCTTTTTTAAATATTTGGAGATTGCAGAAGGCAGAATTTATTTTTCAATGTTTGATACATATTATTTAAGAAACCAGCTTATTGTTATGTGTAAGACCTTCGTGAAATGTTTTGTGAATGAATTTACCGAAAAGTCTTTAAAACAGTTTTTATTTATAATGAGTAAATATTCATTCCCGGAAGCGGAAATAATAATAGATGATGCAAAAGTGTGCATTATTAAAGGAAATAATAATCTTGGGTATTTATTGCTTAATCGATTTACAAAATTGAGATATCCTACTTTGTACATTGGAAAGAAAGTGGAAGATTTGTCCCTGTTTTATAAATCTGCAATCATAATAGAAAAGAAAACCTTGATAGATGAGATGACCTATGAAAATCAGGTTTCTTTTAATAATCTTAACAAATTATTAAATACCATAATGAGATTTATTAAAGATAACGAAAATCCGGTTATTATGCTAAATGGCATTGATGAGATGCTCTATATCAATAGTTTCGAGAAAGTACTCGCATTTTTAAAAGAGATTCGCAGCATCATGGAAGATAAAAAAGCAAGACTTATTTTATTGGGAAATTTATTGACTTTAAATGAATTCGAAGAACAAATAATTGAACAGTGTTTCACCCTTTTAAAAAAGAATAATTTTTATTACAGGGCTATGTAACATTTTTTTTATGGATAATTGTTTGAAATGGAAAATAGAGAGTAAAGGAAGCGCCTTTTCCGGGGCCGTTGCTCTGTGCAGTAATTGTTCCTCCCATTTTATTTATAATATCTGCACAGGCATGTAATCCGAAACCATGTCCATTTTCCTGATTTGTGAATCCGAAATTAAATATTTTCTCCAAATCTTCTTTTCTAATCCCGATTCCGTTGTCACCAATTCTAATAAATATACTTTTTTCCTTTTTAATGCCGGTTTTAATTGTGAGAATTCTATTCCATGGCTCGTTCTGCTGCATCGCCGTACATGCGTTTTTAAATATATTCAGTAGAATTTGAATAACACACGCTTTTTGTCCCTTTATCGAGGGCAGGCGGGAGTATTGCTTTTCTATTACGACATTTGTTTGGATAAACTCATTATTTTGTATTTTAATCGCTTCTTCAATTGTTTGATGCAGGTCCAGCTCATTTTCAACTAACTCACGTTTTGCATACTCTTGCTGGATATCAATTATTTTCTTTACCATAATTAAATTTTTTTTAATCTGTTCTGTTTCTGTAATTATCTTTTCATGTTCTTCTTTTAGCATTTTTTCTATATCGAGATAATATGTAATGAGTAATGTTCCTTTCGGGTCTTGTGTGAGAAATGTGTGAATTTCTTTCTCATAGTCCCTTAATAAGTCATTTGCCTTTGCAAGTCCTTCAAGTCTTGAATAATCGAGAGTTTCTGTTATTTCTTCGCAGGCAATACTCATGCTGTTTAATATATTCCGTAAGTTATGGAGAATACTTGTCGCAACTTCTGCCATCCCGGCCTTATGGGCGGTATCTATGAGTTTTTCTTGCGCAGCTTCCAGTCTTTTTGTTCTTTCTTCCATCCTCATTTCCAGTTCTACATTTAAATACCCGACTTTTTTATATGTCTGTATAAACCGGCTGATTATTGCAATCGAAAATAATGAAATGGCAAAAAAGCTCGTATACACTCCGATAGGTAAATGATTAATAAACCCTTCATTCGATAGAAAATCAAAAACAATACTAAAAAGAGTGATTGATAGCCCCATAATTATCAAAAGTGCTTCTTTTTTATTTCTCTGGAGATATTGTGTCATGATAACAACCATATAGATGAGTACAAATATCCATACAACGAGCCAGAAAACAGAAAGAATATCAAGAGGAAATGGCCGCAGGAATAATAAAACGAAAGCGAGGAGGATGCATCCCGCGGTCCAAATCTTTAGAATAAGGGGAAGTCCTTTCGTATGGAGTGCATGAATAAACAGGATTAAGAGCGGTGCCGAGAGGAACTGTGCTGCATGCATCAATGTGTAACTGAGTAAATGATCGGAAATAATCAGGAAAAAATGAGCAGGGTAATAAATAAAATGAAAGAAAGCTGTTAATAAACAATACGCTCCATAGTAAATATAAGATAGTTTGTGAGGGATCCGGACTCCAACATAAATGAAATAACACCCAATAAGAAAATAAATACAAATCATAATGATCGTCATGATAATACGGGCATATAGGTGTGAGTATATTTGCCGGGATTTCCCGATCTCAATATTCCGACCTATTAATCCATGAACGGATTCTGCTCCGGAGGAGTGAATCACCATAAAGATATAATTCTTCCGGGTTTCCGGATTGAATCCGGAAGGGAGATAGGTAATATATTCATCTCCCGTATCAACGTAAGCAGGTTCCGATGATTGTAACGAACCAATATATGTTGTATTAAAGTAGAAATCCGCTGCATTCGACATTTGTCCGCTTCGAAATATAAGGTTTTGATTATTTTTAAAAGAATTTATTATATTGAGGGGGATTTCTTTGCAAAGGGTGATTGTTTCCTGATTCCCGATTTCTCTGATTATTGTTTTCAGGTTTAGTGGAAGATCTACTGTGATCCATTCGAGAGATTCCTTTTCCATAAGCCAGGATTCATCAAAACCTGTTCTATATTCCCATGTACCTTCAAGAGAACCTTCAAAATTGTTTTGTGTACAAGAGAGAATGAAACATAAAAAAAAGAAAAGTATGACAATTTGTGAAGAGACGTGAAATGAAATTACCGTTATAGTTTTCTCTTTTGTGCAGCCGGAGATCGGTAAGTTCATGAAATTTTAAATTCCCATATAGGAAAACAATGCCTGTACACATTCGGGATCCAATGTAATCCCTGCTTTTCCCATCAATTCTTTTTTAATCATTCTTTCGGGGATTGCGTGTCTGTAGGATCTTTTGGATCTCATAGCATCAAACATATCCGCAACAGCGATAATTTTCGCATCAATACTAATTTGTTCCCCTTTTAATCTATCCGGGTAGCCGCTTCCATCCAACCGTTCGTGGTGATGACGAATTCCATCAGTGATATTGATTGGAAGATTGTTTTCATTCAATATTCTTTCACCAATTGCCGGATGCTCTTTAATCAGATTATACTCTTTTTCGGTGAGCTTGCCTTGTTTTGATAATATGGACTTGGGTATTTCCGCTTTACCGATATCATGCAATAATCCCGCGAGTGAAATTTTATCAATCTCTTCCCGCTTAAGTCCTAATTCTTCTGCGATACCTTTTGCCAGAAGAGAAACCTGATTCGAATGTCCTGCCATGTAGTGGTCATGTGCTTCTCTCTCTTTTATAAGGGCCGCTATACTCCCGAGTAAAGTTTCTTCACGTTTCGATCCGGTTATCTGATTATATAATGCAACTGCTGACGTGTTTACGACGTATGATACAAGAGTAACTTCGTCTTTGGTAAAGGGCATATTGTTTTGTTTATTTGTTAGATTAAAAACACCGAGGTTGATAGTTTTCTTGCGGGGCAGTGTATAAACAAAAGGAAGACATAAGAACGAGTCGTAGGATGAATATCTTTTACGGTATTTCGAGTCTTCTATATTATTTATTATTAGTTTTTCTCCCGATGTAAAAACTTCTCCGGCGATTCCCTCTCCTGTTTTGACAAAGGTATTATCTATGATTTCATCGGGAATTCCGATTGATTTTACAATATACAAGTTTTCCTCATGTTCATCGGGAAGCATTATGGATATCCGCTCACTTTTGATAAGATTTGCCGTAAAATCAATTATATTCCTGCATATCCCGTCAAGACTTTTTAATGAATTTATGAGATTTGCGAACTCTATTATTGTTTCTTTTATTTCGATCTGATTTTGTAAATTACTTTCCAGTTTTTTTACATTGAGCCTCGCCCGGGTTGCTGAATTCCATTTTTGTATCAAGGCTGTCGCCATTTGTTTTATTTCAATTTTTTCAAATGGTTTTTTTATAATAATAATATGGTCCGTATAGCCGAGTTTTGATACTATTTGATCCCACGAGTAATCCGCGTATGCTGTACAAATGGCTACTTCGATAAAAGGATCTATTTCCCAGATTCGTGTTATGGTTTCGATGCCATCCCATCCGGGAGGCATTCTTACATCAATAAAAGCCAGAGCATAAGGAAAATTCTCTGCCTTTGCTTTTTTTACCATTTTTACACCTTGTTCTCCGCTCAATGCGTAATCCAGGGAATATATTTCGTTCTCATTCCTTTCGGTTGATATTGTTTCACCAAAAAGTGTTTTTTCGATATTGTTGATTTTCTCCGTTGTTTTCTTCTTTTCTGTTAGAATTTTTTTAAAATCATTATGGATTGAAGGATTATCATCGATGATGAGGACTCGACTATTGCTTTGGATACTGTTCAGAATATCCTCCTCCCGAATATCTGTTTATTATATGGACGTAACTCCATAAACATGATATAATACCCAAAAGTAAAAATCAACATTGTTCTTAATGTTTTTTACAATTGACTTATGTATTTTTCCCCCCTTATGAAATAAGGAACTTATGACATAAGGAACTTATCTCATAATGGACTTATGAAATACGTGAGTTATAATATAAGAGACTGATGCAAGAACCTTTATAAAACTATTTATTTGGAGGTAAATGTATGGACGGTATACTGGAGATATTACAGGCAAACGCAAAAGCAGAGCCCCGGGAAATAGCACAGCAACTTAATATTCCGATAGAAAAAGTACGGGAAAAGATTTCCGAATATGAGAAGGCCGGAATAATTGTTAAATATAAGACGATTATCAACAAAGAGTATTTAGCGCAAAATGAAGAAGAGGTGACAGCTCTTATTGAAGTGAAAGTGACACCCCAGAAAGATAAAGGGTTCGATTCTATAGCAGAACGGATATATAGATTCCCGGAAGTTATCTCGTGCTCTTTGTTGTCCGGGGGGTATGATCTCCTTGTTACTATTAAAGGAAGAGATCTGCGGTCAGTTTCTAGTTTTGTTGCAGAGAAACTTTCTCCCATGGAGAATGTAAATGGAACAGTAACACATTTTCTTCTTAAACAGTATAAGGATGATGGAGATATCCTTGTTTCCTTGAAAGAAAAAGACGCGCGGCCACAAGTGTCTGCTTAGAGATGGAGTATGAATATGAATAAAAAGAATACTCAATTTTCCGTTGAGTTATCAAGAATCATTTCCGGTCTTCCTCCATCGGGCATCCGTGAATTCTTTGATCTGGTCCTTACGATGGATGATGTTGTTTCCCTTGGTGTCGGGGAACCTGATTTTTCTACCCCCTGGCATATTGTTGAATCTGCGGTTTTTTCTCTGGAAAAGGGCTATACAAGTTATACTTCCAACAAAGGGATGCTTGAACTGAGAAAAAAAGTAGCAAATTTAATATATTCAAAATCCGGTTTAAGGTATGATCCGGAAAATGAAATCCTTATTACCGTCGGTGTGAGTGAAGCCATGGATATTGTGCTGCGGGCGATTTGTAATCCCGGGGACAAGGTGGCGGTTATTAAACCCTCGTATGTCTCATATTCTCCGTGTGTTATTATGGCCGGCGGTAAAGCTGTCGAAATAGAATGTAAGAAAGAAAATAAATTCAAACTTGATCCTGCCGATCTTGAGGCTGCATGTAAAGATAATATTAAGGCTGTGATTTTTAATTACCCGAGTAATCCGACGGGAGTATCATATACGAAAGAAGAGCTGTCTGAAATCGTTGCAATCATTCGGAAATATAATATTCTTCTTCTTTCTGATGAGATCTATGATACTCTCACCTATGATTTTGACCATACTTCGATCTTAAATTTCCCCGGTATGAAGGAACGAACTGTCTATTTCAATGGTTTTTCAAAGGGATATGCAATGACAGGGTGGCGGATCGGTTATTTAGCCGCCCCACCGGAAATTGCAGCTATGGCCAATAAAATTCATCAATATACGATATTATGTACTCCTATTATGGCGCAATTTGCCGCAATGGAAGCTTTGAGAAGCGGTGATGATGATGTCCGGGCTATGAATAAAGAATATAAACGGAGACGCAATTATATAGTTTCACAACTTAATGATATGGGATTGACTACCTTTCTTCCCCAGGGTGCGTTTTATACCTATACCGATGTGAGTTCCAGTGGGATGAATTCAATTGCTTTTGCAAAAAAACTTTTATCTGATAAAAAGGTTGCAGTTGTTCCCGGCACGGCATTCAGCTCTTGTGGGAGCGATTTTATTCGGATATCTTATGCCTCGTCTTTCGAGAATATAAAAGAGGCAATGCTCCGGATGAAAGAATTTATGAGCCTTCTTTAATGATCTGTTCATACTTTAGTATGAGATCTCCTCTATGGACCGTTGCATTCTATTGCTGAATCATACTTTAGTTCTATTTTAGAATGACCTCTCTTATGATTATTATTGATGTATAGAACGATAGAACGATAGGGCCATAACAGAGCGAGTATTTTTACCATTTTTAATATGGTACGATGGGATGTGACCTCTATTATCATGAAGGGGGGTAATAGAGGTTTTTTTTGTCTGCTCATTTTATGTCCCCCCATTCCGGGGAGACGTAAAATGAGCTTTATCAGTTACAGGCTAAAATCCAAATTGAGCAAGGTAAGACACGACGTATTCTACGCTTTCCCCGGGAAGAAACTGGGAAATTATTGCGACTATTCCCAGAATACAGAGTGATATAATGACGATTGTTTTCATAGTAACCTCCAAACTTTTTTCATTTTTCTTTTATTACATCTGTAAAAATATATTTGTAAAAAGCATGCCAAGTATATACTGTGCCTTTTGTGAGATATTTTCTAAGAAATTTTCAATAATATAAAAGGTTAGTTACCCGGGATATGAAGGGTGAAAATCCTGTAACTGAAGCTGTAATCGCTTATATTTGACGGAATATAAAAATAATGTGAGGAAAGTGTTTTTTTTAAACGCTTTGTATAATCGGCAGGTATGTGAAAAGTATATCTTGATGAATTTTATTTAACTATGATAAATATTTAACTATGATAAATGCATAGATTGAAATAAATAAAACCATCATAATTCTTATTACCTTACTATATATTAAGAGACTTTCCCGCAACGTCCCTTGAATACAAAGGGTAATGGGAGTTGTCTGATAATTTCCTTTTTCCATATATAGGGGTTGTTATTGAACGTATACACTATATATGGTGTAGTTTAAGAACGGTTTTGTTTTAATTGGGATTATTGAACAATCTGAATATAGTAGAGTATGATTTCTATTTCGTCATACTCATTACTATGCATCATGCATAGTAATGCATGATGCATAGACATGGTTTCGGGATATAAATAATAAATTATGACTATTATCCTTTGCGGACACTCGCGGAGACTCGTACGGGAAGTCCGTACAAATTTATAAATCCTGTCGCATCTTTATGGTCGTATGTACTTTCCCCGAAGGATGCAAGGTCATGAGTATAAAGTGAGAATGGAGAAGTTCTTCCGTGTACGATAATGTTTCCTTTGTAGAGTACAAGTTTTACTGTTCCTGTGACATATTCAAACATTTTCTCGAAAAATGCATCAAGGGATTCTCTTACACTTGTATACCATTTCCCTTGATAAATCGCCTGGGCATACTTGATTGACATCATCTGCTTCAGTGCCAGGCATTCGGCATCAAGAGTGAGCATCTCCAATTCTTTTAAAGCAGCGTAGAGAATTGTCCCTCCGGGTGTTTCATATACTCCTCTGCTTTTCATCCCCACAACACGTGTTTCAACAACATCTGTCCGGCCTATGCCATTCTCGCTTCCCAATTTATTAAGTTTCGCCAGAAGATCAATAGGCGAAAGAGAGACGCCGTCCAGTGCTGTTGGTATTCCTTTGTTGAAGTCTATGGCAATAGTCGTTTCCGCGTCAGGGGCCTTTTTAGGCGATTTTGTGATTATGAAAAGGTCTTCTTCCGGCCGGTTCATCGGGTCTTCAAGATGACCTCCTTCATGACTCATATGCCAGATATTGCAGTCCCGTGAATAGATGTTTTTCTCGGATATATTCCCCAGGGGGATATTATGTTTTTGTGCATAGGCGATTGCCTGTTCTCTGGAACGGATATCCCAGATTCTCCAGGGAGCAATTACTTCCAGGTGTGGTCCGAGTGCCTTGTATGTAAGCTCAAATCGTACCTGGTCATTCCCTTTTCCCGTACACCCGTGGGCGACGGCATCGGCATTTTCTTTTAGTGCGACTTCTACCTGACACTTTGCCTGTAAGGGCCGGGCGATTGAAGTACCGAGATAATACTTGCCTTCATAAAGCGCTCCGGCACGTAAGAGTGGAAAAAGAAAATCTTTTGCAAATTCTTCTTTTGCATCAATAATATAGAGTTTGGAAGCCCCCGAAGCTTTTGCTTTTGCCTCCATGGTGCTAAAGTCATCATCCTGACCAACATCAACACATGCGGCAACGACTTCCGCGTTTTTATAGTTTTCTTTAAGCCATGGAATGATTATTGAAGTATCGAGTCCTCCCGAATAGGCGAGAACTATTTTCTTTATTGTTTTCTCCATTTATTTCTCCTTTAAGATGGTGATAAATTACGGAATCAAAAATAACTTTATAATTCCTTAAATACCTGTTCCAGAATCGCGCACCCGTTTACTAAATCATCCTGTGTAATGACGAGTGGCGGCGCAATACGGATAGTGTTTTTCCCTGAACGTAAAACCAAAAGTCCTTTTTCCATGGCAGAGGGAATGATTTTGGAAAATGTTTCATCTTCCACATTCACCTCGATTCCTGCCAGAAGGCCCTTGCCTTTTACGGCACCGAGAAAGGAGTACCTTCCGGAGAGAGCAGTAAGCTCTTTTGCGAGGAGTTCTCCTTTTTTTTCTACTTCTTTTATAAAAGCAGGATCAGTGAGAATCTTCCAGACCACCAGCCCCACGGCAGTTGTTACCGGACCTCCCCCGAAGGTTGTTCCGTGCTCTCCCACATGAAGGAGATCATTTATCTTTCCGGGGATAAGGGTTGCGGAAAGGGGTAATCCTCCTGCCAGCGGTTTTGCAAGAGTAATAATATCCGGATTAAGACCCACACCCTGGGATGCATACAAGGTTCCGGTCCGGGCGATTCCTGTCTGGATTTCATCTGCAATTAATATAATATTGTGTTTCTTGCAGAGGGTGTTTAATTCTCCGGCAAAAGAGTTTGTCATCCGGGCAAGTCCGCCTTCACCCTGAATCACCTCCACGATGACCGCGGCGAAACTTTCATCAAGAATATCTGAAAGTCCCTTTGTATCATTAAAATCCGCAGTCACTATTCCGGGGATGAGGGGTCCGAAAGGATCCTGGTATTTAGGTGTTGGTGTGCAGGAAAGTGCACCCATGGTCCTGCCGTGAAAAGCATTATTAAAACAGAGAATTTTGTGGTGATGTGGCCCTTTCGTGCGCAAGGAATAGAGCCTGGCATATTTTATTGCCGATTCATTTGCTTCCGATCCGCTGTTACCGAAATGAACGGCGCTGAAATTACCGCTTGAGATAAGCTTTCCGGCAAATTCCACCTGTGGTGCGGTTGCGTACAGATTGGATATATGGATCAGCTTTTTCATCTGGTTATACCCGGCTTGAATAAGGTCCTCCCGGCCGTAACCCAGCGCATTAACGGCGATCCCCGCACCGAAATCAAGATATTTATTTCCCGCGGTATCGAAAAGATGGATACCTTCACCTTTGTCTATGACCAGAAATTCCGGAGCGAAATTTTTCGGTAAAGGTGGATTTTTTATCATTGCATCTGATATACTCATAGATTTCTCCTTTATAAAGTTATATGGGTTCCCTTTTTTTCCTTAAGCAGACTCTTAAGAGATCCCCTTCCTGTGAATTCACCGATAATGATTCTTCCGACACCTTTGTTAAGGGCGTCGATTGATGCTTTTGTCTTGGGAATCATCCCTCCGGTGATTGTTTTTGCATCAACCTCTCTCTTTATATCTTCGGGTCTCAGGCGGTGAAGGATTTTTTCTCCTTTTAATATGCCGGGAATATCGGAAAAAAAGATTATTCCGGAAATTTGCATTTCCGAAGATACTTCGAAAGCCACTTCGTCCGCGTTTATATTGAGGGGCATCCCCGTCTCATCCATTGAGGTTGATGCAATAATCGGCAGGTAATTTTCCTTTAAAAGTAAGTGTAACAGATGGGTATTTACTTTTAAAATCCTGCCTGTATGAGTAAGACAATTGTTGCATTCTCCAAGGCTTTCTCCTGTGAAAAGCCTGCCGTCTGATCCGCTTAAGCCGACCGCATTAAACCCGCAGGTTTGAAAAAGCCGCACAAGCCGTTTATTTACTTTTCCGCTTAAAACCTTATCAACAAATTGCATTTCTTCTTTTGTTGTAATTCTGATGCCTTTTTCAAAAACAGGTTCAATACCGAATTTCCGGGTTAATTCCGTTACCTCGGCTCCGCCCCCGTGAATAATAATAAATGCATCATCCTCGCCGCATTCTTTCATGTCTTCCGCGAGGTCAGGAATAAGCTCTTCATTTTTTGCCAGTGCCCCCCCGATTTTCAGGGTAATAATATTTTTCTTCATCCTCGTATTCTCCTCCGTATCTTATAACTGCTTAATTGTCGGGAGTCCTGCCTCTTCGGGGAATCCCATTCATCCCGGCTGATTCCTCTTACATCGTTGTATAAAGATCACCGGGAATGATTAGTCACCATAAAGCCCGGGTATTTTTGTTTCCAGGGCCCGGAGTATTTCTTTCCTGTTTATAGAATCTTTCGGTACAATAAGAATCGTATCATCACCTGCTATTGTCCCCAGAATTTCGCTTATTTTCAGGTTGTCCAGGGCAAAGGCAACACTGTGGGCATGCCCGGGGAGTGTCTTGATAAGCCCGAAGTTTCCTGAAAATTCAATAGAAAGAAAACCGCGGAGAAAATCCTCGATAAGGGCTTCATCCGAGGCATTGCCCGCTTCATTTTCTAAAAATGTGTAACAATATCCGTCCGGTCCATCCATGATCTTTACCACTTTTAAGCGCCGGAGGTCCCGGGAGAGGGTTGCCTGGGTGACATTAAATCCTTCACTCTCAAGCTCTTTTAAAAGTGTTTCCTGGCTGTCTATCCGGGATGAGTTTATGATTTTCTTTATAGCCTTGTGCCGGGCGATTTTATCTTCCACAGATCCTCCGTGTATAAATATTCAGAATATATGTATATTTATACAGTTTTCCCAAAGAGTTGTCAAGAAAAAAAAATACAAAAAATCTTTTTTTTGTATTTTTTTTGAGGATGAGTAGAGGATTTGTGAGTTTTTTGTACTCAACAATGGCGGTAGAACATCCGCATGAGGAGGCTTTTTATATCCTCTTAATGCAATTCCCTACTAAAGTAATGTTCCTTACTTTAGTAGGGGGTGAAAATACTTAGGACGAAATCGACAGGCCACTTTGTAACAGTACAACTGCTAATAGTGGCCTTTTTTACTTGGCTCGATTGTTATATTTAATGGAATTCCTGTCGGAGTACCTATAGTATCTGCATCTTCATCAGCAAGGTTATTTACGGTAATGGTGATTATAGCTGATCCCTGGCTTACTGCCGTCCAGTTTATTGTGAGAATATGGAGATCGGTACCGGCAGTTATTCCGTTTTCCTCTGAATTGGTTACATTAATTTTCCCGTCTGTGTTGGTGACAGTCGGAGCACCGGAAAAATCATCCGGCCCGTCTTCCACACCATCTGTTCCAATAGTGGTGTCTACAATAATAATACTTTCATTATAACTGAAATCTATATTATACGCAGCCAATCTCTGTGTTCCTGAATTACAATGCACCTCGGTTTTAAATTTACTTCCATTGGTAATTGTTCCGCTCGGAGTAGGTTCAAGCCACACTGCCCCGGGCGAAGGAATTGCGGGAGGTGCTGTCGGCTCATGTGTCGGTTCCGGTTCGACATCATTTATTGCTACCGTATCTTCTGTATCCTGATAATGTTCGGCAAATGCTCTTACCGTGATATCTTTTACTGTTTCGGGGCTCATATCGGAATCAACTGCCTGACAGGTAAATTTAACCGACAATTCATCTTCGGGAATCGTCACAAACGCAGGAATGATGAGGAGTTTTGTTAAATCATCATTGTCGTTATTGTTATTATTGGGGTTATCCTCATCGGCAGGGACTATTTCCAGCTTTATAATAAGATCGCTTTTTTCATAATCATAGATTTGAACGACACCCTCCCCGGAACTTAAGGTCGAATCGCCGTCAAACAGAGCACCCGGAAGAGAGAGATCCATCGGTCTGTTAAAGATGCCGCAGGCGAGAAAGGTGAGTGCAATAATAATGATAAAAATAGATAAAATTTTAACTGCTTTTTTATTCATGCTTATACCGTCCTGATCGTATTATAATTTAATTAACCTTACTATTGTGTTGATTTATCTTTAACTCATGGTGCTATTGGGAATTTCGCGGTGGCATCATGGATCATTATCGTATCTTCCGCATCGTTGTAATGGAGTCTGCTGGCCCTTACCGTTACCTCAACAGATCCGCTGCTCAGTATATCGGATTCCTCTGCCTCGCAGGTAAACGTTACTGATAATTCATTTTCCGGAATCGTGACACTTGAGGGTATTGTGAGGATTTTTGTTGTGTCGACTCCATCGGTTGTAATTATTTCCAGATTGATGATGGTTTCCGTTTCCTCATAATCATAAATTTCAACAAGACCATCTGCTTTGTTGAGAGTAGAATCACCGGCAAAAAGGGCATTCGGAAGAATAAGTGTCATGGGTCTGTTCAGTAAATCGCAGGTGAGAAGGGTGAAGGTGATAACTATTGTGAGAATAAATAATATTATTGTTGTCTTTCTCATTATGATTAAACCATCCTGTTCTTATGTCTTTTCATCAATTGTATCTCACTAATTGTGAAATGTCAAGAATTTGCACTGGCAAAGGGGTAAATTACACCTCTCCTTCTTTGAATAAAAGGGCTTCATGAATTTTGGGCATGAGTTCGCTTATCTTTATGTTCTGGGGACATTTTTCCTCGCACTCACCGCATTGTATGCAGGCACCTGCCCGGGCGCTTTCTTCCGTATGCCAGTTGTAATGTGATTTTCCCAGAAAAATGTGATCATATATTACAGCCTGATTATATAAGTTAAAATTACGGGGAATATTGACACCTTGAGGGCAGGGGAGGCAATATTCACATTGAGTGCAGGGGACCGGATTAAGTTCTTTGTATGCTTTTACAACCTGTTCAATTACCTTGTTTTCTTCTATTGTAAGTTTGTCATAGTCCGGTTTATCGGCAAGGTTGATGTTTTGTTCCAGTTGTTTAAGACTGCTCATTCCGCTTAAGACTGTGGTGACCTCTTTTTTATTCCAGAGCCAGCGAAATGCAACATCCACCGGATTCAGCCCGGAAGCATCCCAGATTTTCTTAATTTTACCCTGGGGATTTGCGAGAAGACCTCCCAGCAGCGGTTCCATTATCACCACGGGGACCTCATTTTTATATGCGTATTCCAATCCCTTTGTCCCTGCCTGAAAATCTTCATTCATATAATTATATTGTATCTGACAAAAATCCCAGTCATAATAATCAATGATATCCGCAAAAAGGGAATATGTTCCGTGAAAAGAAAATCCCAGGTTTTCAATACGCCCGTCTTTTATTGCTTTTTTCGCCCAATCCAGCATTTTTATTGAAAGCACCTGTTCCCACCGGCTGGAAAAAAGACCATGGAGAAGATAGAAATCAATATGATCGGTTTTAAGGCGTTTGAGTTGATTGTTAAGGTAGGTGTCACAGTCTTCCTGTTTTTCAATAAACCAGCAGGGGAGTTTCGTTGCAATTTTTACCTTGTCACGGTATCCCTTCTTAAGAGCATTTCCTAAGAATAGTTCGCTCATCTCTTTGTGATACGGCCATGCCGTATCAATATAGTTTACTCCATGTTCAATAGCAGAATGAATCATTTTTGTTGATTCCTGTTCATCAATCTTTCCCTCTTTTTCAGGGAAACGCATCGCTCCGAAACCGAGAACAGATACATCAAATTCAAGTCTCCCGAATTGTTTGTAGTTCATACGCTTACTCCTTGTGTGGGGTTATACCCTTAGTAAAGATAATTAAAAGTTGCTTATTATGCAAGATGTGGATTGTTATGATTTCTATATTGATAATTGTAAGAATTATTAATCGTTCCAATTGTCGTTCAAAAAAATGGGGTATTTGTCATTCCTTAAAATACCATAAAATACGATATATTATTAAAAAATCCATTAATTATATTGACATTTGGAACTTTATGTAATATATTAGAATTATAAGATACTTTAAGGAATGAGTACATATAAGGGAGAATAATGGTGTATACGGCAGACCAGGTTGCGGAAATCTTGAATTTACACCCTAAGACAGTCCGTAAGTTTATCCGGTTGGGGAGACTGAAAGCCCGGAAATTGGGAAAGCAGTGGCGGATAATGGAGAAGGATTTAAAACTTTTTTTAGGAGATGAAGCTGGTTTGCCCGGGGAGGATGCTTTGCTTCATTCCACAGCTGAAGAGACGATTGAAAAGAAAAAGCAAAAGCAAAAGATTCAGGTTTCTTCGATCGTGGATATTTATGTCACCCATAAAGATGAAGCCATGAGGATCGCCAACTCATTATTTGCAGCCCTGAATTGCAAGGATCCTTCATATGGGGAAGCACGGTGTGATCATATTTTTTATGAAGAGGAAAGTAAGGCGCGTTTTATTATTTGGGGGGGGATTAAGTTTGTAACGGATTTACTCGCCTGTATATCGAAAATTACGGATTGAGTTTACAGACAATTGTAGTTTAAAAAACAAAAAAGGTGTGAACAAAGAGGAATATTATGGAAATGAACATCATGGAAAAGGAAGGGAAAAAATATATCGAATTAATTAAGGGTAAACTTTGTATTGAAAATGAGTCTGATGCGGTGGATGTTGTCGGATTCTGCGGGTGTCATCAAACGAATCTCGTTTTGATGTATGAGGACAATCTGACGGAAAAATTTTTTGATTTAAAAACCGGTGTTGCCGGGGAAATTTTGCAGAAATTTATCAACTATCGAGTGAGAATCGCGATTGTATTATCCATGGAAAGAATAACCGGGAGATTTAAGGAAATGGTAAACGAATCTCACCGAAGTGCGGATTTCAGGGTTTTTTCCGATAAAAAAGCGGCAAAAACCTGGCTTTTAACACATACACATTAAAAATATAATTGGAAGTCAGCTGCTGCTGACAATACACATTAAAAATATAATTGGAAGTCAGCTACTGCTGACAATACACATTAAAAATATAATTGGAAGTCAGCTGCTGCTGGCCGGCGATGTGATGATGTGACCTGGAGGAAGGAAAATGACGACACAATCAATTTATAAATCCAAAGAAGGTGAGGCTGCCATTATGCAGCTCTATGATCGGGTGCTTGCTGCCTGGAAACACCCATTTGAAAAAATAATACTACCGACACGCTATGGAAATACCTTTGGTATTGCCTGCGGTAAACCAACTTCCCCTGCATTGGTGCTTCTTCATGGTTCAGGCTCCAATTTACTCACATGGTTGGGAGATATCCCTGAGTATAGCAAGAAGTACCGGGTGTTTGCCCTGGATATAGTGGGAGAAGCTGGAAAGAGCGATCATAACCGGCCCTCCTGGGAGAGCCCTGCGTATGTCGAGTGGCTGGATGATGTTCTTAATGGGTTGGGGTGTGATAATGCAATTCTTATCGGGCTTTCCCTCGGTGGATGGATAGCCTTGAAATACTCAGCCGCCATGCCGTATCGTATTGCGAAACTTGTTCTTATTAGTCCGGGTGGTGTTTGTCCAAGCCGGTTCCTCATTACCCTGCGGCTTATCGCATTAACGCTCTGCGGGAAATGGGGACAGAATCGGATAAAGCAGCTTATATTCGGAGACCAAAAAATCACCGAGGATGCAGAGGAGGCTTTTCAATTACTTAATAAGCATTATAACTACCGCGTGGGAGATCCCCCCCTCGTAAAGGACGCTGAGCTTGAGAGTATAGGCATTCCGGCTTTTTTTCTAGGCGATATGAACGATGTCTTTTTTCATACGGAGAAAGCATTAGCCAGGTTGCAGAAATTTTTACCACGTCTTTCTGTTAAAGTATCCGATGATAAAGGTCATGGGCTGATAAATATGGCTTCTTTTATTCTTCCTTTTTTGTCTCAGGATGAAATCTGAACTTTTGTGTAAAAATTCCGTTGTTGCAGGAGCCGAAGACGTCGTAAGAGTATTTTTTTTCTCCAAATGAGACAAATCCTTGAGTTATCATCTCGAAATATACTATACTCATTGTAAAGAAAATGCCTGAAAAATTATATAACGGAATAAGGCCCAAAATCGGACTCCTCATCGATATTATTTATGAGAACTATCAGGCCAAAGTCTGGGAGGGCGTGGTCGAGGGAGCAAAGCAATTAGGTGTTGATCTTATTAATTTTGCCGGGTGCTCTCTTCGTGCACCATATGGCTACAGAATTCAGCGGAATATTGTCTATGATCTGGTGAATGAAGAGAGTGTCGATGGACTTATTCTCACGGGGTCTCTGGGGAGCTATATAGGAGAAGAAGAGTTTAAACAATTTTATGAACGCTTCTCTCCCCTGCCTATGGTGAGTATCAGCACTCATATTCCTCATATTCCCAGTGTTTTGGTAGATAATGTAAAAGGCATGGAACAGTGTGTGAATCATCTGATAAAAAAACACCATTGCAGGAATTTCGCTTTTATCCGGGGGCCCCAAGGTAATCCTGAAGCGGAATTACGGTATACCGTATTTAAAGATGTATTATCAGAAAATAATATTTCACTTTTACCCGAACTCATCCTGGATGGAGATTTTTATAAAGATTCGGGGGCACAGGGTGTGTCAACACTCCTTGATAAACGGAAAACCCCTTTTGACGTCATTATCGCTGCGAATGATGTGATGGCTATTGATGCACTGGAAGAATTACAGCGGAGAGATATCAAAGTCCCGGAAGATGTCCTGGTCGTCGGGTTTGATGATATTGAGGGGAGTCGATATACCAGGCCCCCCCTGGCAACTGTGCATCAACCTCT
>JAFGRV010000553.1 GCA_016934975.1 Spirochaetales bacterium
ATCCGGTGCGGAACGAAAGTAAAAAATAAAAATCCCAGAACCGGAAAACTCTATAGATTATGCGATCACCACAGAAATACTATCGATAGAAAAGAAAACGGTTCAAATGATGAAAGTCCGGTGACGACAACTGTCAAGCCGGAGAGTACGAAGAAAACAGCTGCAAAAAAGACATCGCCTAAAAAAACGGCTGAAAAAAAGACATCACCTAAAAAAACAGCTGCAAAGTCAACGACGAAGAAGAAACCATCGGCAAAAGCTGCCGCATCAAAAAAATAAAATAATCGTAAATCCGACAACATAGTTATATGGATTGAGACGGAAAAATTTATATTTCCGGTTCAATCCATATTCTTCTCAATTGTTAAATGTTAGATATCAACAGTCATTTTGAGCGTGTTCCCGAATATGACTTTCCGTGAGATAAATGGAAAAAGGAAATGGCAAATTCGTACCGAGGGGAATATTAATTCATGATGATGACAGCAGGGATTCAAAAAGTTGTCAGTATAGTCCGGGTTTTTGTATTTTGTATTCTATCAATCTGATGCCATTACAATTAAGAAATAGAATTTGATAGTTGTTGAATAAAAGAATTATTTATTTTATACTAATACAATATGATAGGGATATTAGGTCATTGGTTCAATAAAAAGGTGAAAAATTTTTTTTATGCCATGGGTTTCTTCTATCAAATTTTAAGAGAAACCCTTCTTTTTGTAAGAAGAAAGCAGGTAGCTTTCAAGGTTTTGGTCTTACAGATTTATTTTACCGGTGTAAACGCCTTAAGCATCATCACTTTTATCGCCCTTGCTATGGGAGTGGTTATAATACTCCAAGGTATTACGATTCTTCCTCAATTCGGCCAGGGTGATCTTATCTATATAATCCTTACAACCATAATTACCAGGGAACTCGGCCCGATACTCACAGCCTTTATTGTTATTGCCCGTTCAGGTACTGCAATTGCAACAGAGCTGGGTCATATGGTGGTCACCCATCAGATGGAAGCATACATTTCTGTCGGTATCAGTCCTGTCTCCTATTTGATTGTTCCACGGTTTCTTGGTGTCATAATATCTTTAGTGATCCTCACTATTTATTTTAATGTAATCGGGTTATTTGCTTCTTTTTTTATAACTCAGTTGATTAAACCCATTCAATTTATGGAATATTTCCAGAATCTCATCGCAACACTAAAGGTAAGTGATATTATCGTGTCTTTGGTAAAAAGTTTCGTTTTCGGTATTATAATATCAACTGTTGCGACATATCATGCTTTCACCGTAAAAATTGCCGCCACAGAGATACCCCAGGTTGTCATAAAAGCTGTTGGTCAGGGATTTGTTCTTTGCATCATTGCAAATGTCATTATCACCATACTTTATTATTTCTTTAGATTAGGTTAATAACTCATGGATACGATTTTTGAACTTAAAGATATTTACTTTTATTCGGAAGATTTCGAAATTCTTACTGATATCAACCTCACAATCCCCAAGGGAAAATGTACGATTATTATGGGTTCCTCCGGCTGCGGAAAGAGTACGCTCCTGAAAGTAATTGCAGGAATTTATCCGCCGGATTTAGGAAAAATGTATCTGGAAGGAAAAAATTTTTTAAATTTTTCCTACAAAGAGTTAACTGAATTCAGAAAAAAAAGCGGATTTGTTTTCCAGGATTCCGCACTATGGGAAAATACTACCATTTATGATAATATTGCCTTGCCCTTAAAATTTCATTTTCGAAATCTTACCGATGATCAGATCAAAGAAAAAATCCTGTACCTCATCAATTATATCGGTTTTACCGATTCAATTCGATTAAGACCGGCCAGATTGTCTGTGGGTGAACAAAAAGTGATTTCATATATCAGGGCAACGATTTCAGATCCTGAAATATTATTCATGGATGAACCAGTCCAGGCCATGGATAATCAATTTACCAAAAAAATTATGCAATTACTGAGAACGATGAAAGAGAAGGGGAATACCCTCGTCGCGGTTTCCCAGGATACCAACCTCGTGTCACTTCTTGCAGATTATCTCGTCATAGTAAGAAAGGGAAGGATCGTCATAGAAGGTGATTTTAATATAGTAAAACAGAGTAATGAGCCATATGTCAAAGATATTTTATCCAAGGTTCTTGGAGAAGCGGCCAGTTTTGATACGGAATTACTCGACTTACTGAATGAGTAAATTAACCTCAATTTTCTTGACAGAACTCATTATGTGGGCTAGCCTTATACCATGAAACTCAGGATGAAATTTGTAGACCAGATCGTCGGTTTTTTTATTCTTCTGGCAATAATTGCATTGACCGCCTCTCTCGTTTTTATCGGGATAAGTCAGAGATGGTTTGCAAAGAATTATTTTTTTGTAAGCAAATTTAATTCGAGTTCAGGTTTAACCCGGGGAATGTCGATCACCTTAAAAGGATTCGAGATCGGCAAAATTAATACCGTAGCCCTTGATCCTGTAAAACAGGTTGTGAATGTCGAATTCTACATCTACGATAAATATTATGAAGATACTGTCTTTGAAAACTCCGTGCTGCAACTCGCGGTAAGCCCGATAGGGCTTGGGAATTCCCTGGTTTTTCATCCCGGAAAATCTACAGGTGAAGCAAAAAGACCTGCTTTGGAAGAGGGATCATACATACCATCCAACCAAACAGATGAAGGAAAAGAGATATTAAAGCGTGACGTTGGTCTTGCGAGTACCGGAGATGCTTTGGGGGATCTTGTGTCAAGTATCGGGCCGCTTATAAAGGGACTTGAACCGACCCTCATAAATGTGAATACCACATTAGTAGCTATAAATGACGCATTTAACGGAACAAGGAAAACAAAAATAGGACAGATAATCTATGATGTCGGTTCCATTGTTTCAACAATGGACAAGGTGGTAAAGGGAAGTGATACAGGTCCTTTGGGTAATATGGTTATGAATGCGAGTGGTATAACAGATACCCTGAGTGAAAAAATAAGCACGGAATTTAATAAAATCGATACGATTCTTACGAGCGTGGATAATATCATGGCGAATCTTGATATTCTTGTTGCAGATCCGAAGGGAATCGTTGTCGATCTTATTGATCCGAAGGGATCTATTAAAACATTACTGGATGACGGAAATGTTCTTTTTACGGATATCCAAGAAATGGTCAATAGTGTAAGAAGAATTATAGATGAACTTGAGAGTGTGGCAAAATTTATTACCGGTGTGACACCGCAGATTTCGGGATTAATCGAACAGGGTAAAGAAACCTTAAATCAAGGTCAGGATGTACTCGAAGGATTGAAAAACAATCCGTTACTCAGCGGTGGTATTACAAAAGAACGGGAACAACCGACAACGTATCAAAGTTATAGAGATGAGGAATTTTAATGAAGGGTTTATATCGTATAGTTTTTCTATTCAGCATTTTACACCTCATGGGTTGTTCATCTGCTCCCAATAAGCCGGATGAAGTGGTAGATAAAAAAAATAGAGCTGTCGAATATGCGGAGTACGGAAATAATTATTTTAATCAAGGTATGTACAGTCAGGCCCTCAATTTTTTTAACCTCTCTCTCGCCTATAATGGGGCGGTTTATAACGAAGTCGGAATGATTCAGTCCTATAATTCCATCGGGAAAGTGTACATCGCTCTTGATGAAATGGAAAAAGCAGATGAGTCTTTTCTCTCCGCCCTGAATATTGCACTTCTGATCAATGATTCGGAACTCATCGCCCAGAGTATCAATAATCAGGGGGAACTCTTATTAAAACAAAAAGAATATGATCGTGCCCTGGAGAAGTTTATGGAGGCATTAAAACCCTTAAAAGTTTTAGCCCGGGAGAAACTTTCTATTATATATCATAATATCGGCATAGTTTATAAACGTAAAAACGATCCGGATACTTCGTTAAAGTATTTTGAAAAAGCTTTAAGTATAAATCTCGGTAAAAAGAAACATGAAGAGATTGCATCAAATTATTATATGATATCGTCTCTTTATGCTGAAAAAGGAGAATATGAAATTGCATACAGTTTTGCACTTAAAGCCCTGGGAGAAGATAAAAAGGTAGAGAATTCCCTCGGGATCGCGAAAGATTTTCAGGCCCTGGGCATTATTATGTTAAAAACCGGTAAAGAACGGGAAGCATATGATTATTTTAAAAATTGCTATTTTGTATATAAATCTATGAAAAATATATATCCCAATTTTGTGCTGGCCAGAGAAATTGAGTTATGCTTAAGCTACCTGAAGCCACTTCAAGAGAAATTTAAAAGTACAGATAGTAAAAACGAACCTATTGAGTCGAAAGAATAAAAAATAATAACGGGGTAAAGCGGTGCGACACTTTTTAAAAGAAATATTACAGAATATTATGTCCGGGTATCTCAGGTCCTTCAAGGTTCTTGGTTTTTTTCTTCTCAGGATATTTATACTCGTGCTTTTTAGTTTTCTTATTGTTTTTCCTCAATGGTATTTTGCAATTCATTATAAACTTGGGTATAATATTGTAATTTTATTCTTTTTTTCCTGTTTTATCATTTACGTCATTGGGGTAAAGATCTTCAGATATATTAAAACAGAGGGAAAAAAAAGTGTAGGGTTGCCTGTTATTTTCAGATTTACCATACTCATTTCAGAGCTTTATCTCATCCGGTATTTTTTATTAAGTAATCATATCTTTTTTATTATTCCGGGAATCCTGCTTTCCTGTGAGTTCTTGTTTTTTCTTTGCCTTATTAAAGGGAAAAAAGCTATTATATTACCCTGGATGCACACTCTCCTCATTGTGATCGCCTCATTTGAAATTCTATATTCTTCATTAGTGTTCTTCGCCCGGGGAGATTATATTTACACATCCATACTTTTGTCCTTTTTTATTCTTAGTATCGGTTATCTTCTATACAAGTCCGGAAATTCCGGACTTACTAACCAAAAGAAGCAAAAATACGGACAAATACCCGGTTCCTGAACCGGAGAAAAATCCAGAGTTACTTTACTGGAGTATGAACCATAAAGATCCGGAGGGCA
>JAFGRV010000554.1 GCA_016934975.1 Spirochaetales bacterium
TAAAACTCCCTGAAGGAGGAGAAACCGGGTATTTCGAATTTCTATCATCAATTTTCAAATCCTCTATTTTATCGTTGTAATATTCAGGTGATCCGGTCATTTTCTCTAAAAGCATTTCAGATATTTTATCAAATCCCAATGTCATGGAATAGAAATATGCTGTCCGGTGAGCTCTTCCTAAAATATCCGGGTCTGCGCCTTCATCCAGTAAAAGCCTTACTAATAATTCCTTTCTTGTCTGTACGGCTTTGATCAGCGGAGTGTCACCAAAAATATCCGGTTTATTGATGTAAGCGGTTTTATTTCCTTCTTTGTAGTTATCAAGTAACAGCTTTGCTATTGTATAATTTCCCACTAATCCCGCAAAATAAATCGGGGTTCGGCCGTATTTCTCTTTTATGTTCTGTTTTGCCCCCTGTTCCAGGAGATATGTACTGATGTCAATTCCATCGTTTTTTACTGCAAGATGTAAAGGTGATAAATTATCAGGATCAGTTTTTTCAGGAAGTATTTTCGCTTCAAATAATTTAAATATTGAGATATCATCACGGGCAATAATTCTTGCAAGGGGAGTCCACTCAAATTCATCTTCTAATGTATAATTTGCATTTATCGTGCTAAAAATTTTTAAAATTTCTATTGGAATATTACTAACGATTGCCATACCCAACAGCCTGGCACCAAAAGAGCTTGATGGATCTGTGAAAAAATCTTCTTCTTTATACTGATTCACTAAAGCGATAAATTGATCATACTTTTTGTCACGTAATGTATTATATAAACGATCCATTTTATTTTTTTCATCTTCAGAAAAATCCGGTTCATCAAGTTCATTATCCCCCGGATTTTTCTGATTATTTGAAGATGAAAGATCCGTATCACCGCTTTTTACCGATTCAATTTCAAGGTCATTAGGATTTTTATTTATACTCTCTGTTTCCCTTCCTGATCCTTGATGATTATTCTGAGGGCCTGACAATACATCTTTATGGTTACTGCAGGTTAAAAAAAGGAAAAATAATAAACAGCTGGTTATCAGATATTTTATTTTCATAAACAATCCTTTTATAAAATAACAATACAAAGTAGAATCTGTTGCTTGAAACCTGCCGTCTGAATAAACAATATCGATGGAAAAATATACTCAACTGTTTAGAGTTTGTCATTTTCTGTCACTATATCAGTGTCCTCAAATACTTATAGTAAAAGGAAATGACAAATTTACTACAATTGGAATATACTGTCCTGATCATAATCAGGGATTTATAAAATTGTCAGTATACATATGTATTTGAAAGAACATCTATTGAGAGTTCACCACCCCTCGTAGCTTTTATCTATATTGTTGGAATCTCCAAATTTTACTGTCACTTACACACATTCTATTAAAATATCAAAAAAATTCAATAGATAAAAATCACCGGATATATCGATGGCTGTAAGAGGTCTTTTCAGTTCTTTATGAGTCAATTTTACTTACCGCTATTTCTACCTGAATTAATACTAATATATTTTCTCATTTTTTCCCTTATCGTGCCACCCGCAAAATCAGTATCCGACAATCTAATCACAATTGTCGTACCATCAATGAAACGAAATCAGACATAGCCAAATGAATTGGAAATATCAAGTACTTTTTTCCCGTGAGCGAAAAGTGTGTATTAAGTGATATGCATCGTTAACCACCGATACCTTGCTGTAATGCATTTATTGTTCTCTGGTCTATTATCGCTCCGGTATTGCGGTTAATTACTCCCCCGGTATCCCAGAAAAAAATAATCATTCCTTTATTTTTTGCAGAGTTAACAACATATCTATGGTAATAATCCCTTGAATTCAGATGGAGTGCAAGATCGGCGGGGTTTGTACGTTGAATTGCTAAAAACTCACCGATAATAACCGGAATCCCCTTATCAACAAATTTTGATTTCATATAGCCGAAATATCTTTCCACATCATTTTCTTCACCCCAGGTGGCATTACGTGAAGTTTCTGTTGTCGAGTGATAGCCATTACCCCAATAGTAAAACATTTTGCCCCAGTCGGCATCTTCAGTCATAAGACAAAACTGATATGGTGTATAATAGTGAACTTCTACAATAAGACGGTCTGCAATCTGGTCGGTCGGCAGGGTATTCATCAAATTATTGGATTTTTCAATATCTGTTGACGGTCCCTGAATAACCAGAACACGGGAACTATTATTTCCACCTGTTGCGCGAACGGCGTTTACAAAGGTTTGGTGATACGACAGTAAAACGGACATCCCCGTTGCATCGTCTACATTCGGTTCATTTGCACTGGCAAAAAGGAGACGGTCGTCATAGGATTTGAAAGTGTTGGCAATTTGAGTCCAATAAGCATGCTGTTTTTCATTAACAGCGGCTTGTGCGGAGGTTGTCACATTATTTTCAAGCCAGCCATTATCCCAGTGAATGTTCATGACGACAAACATACCGGCATTCATACAGTAATCGACTACTTGTCGTACCCGGGAGAGCCAGGCAGCATCAATAATCTGATTGGAGGAATGGCAGTCCCATGCCACGGGAAGGCGTATTGCATTAAATCCCGCGGACTTTACGGTATTAATGAATGACGCGGTAATATTCGGATTGCCCCAGGCATTTTCTCCGCAAATAGCTTCGAGTGTGTTCCCGATGTTCCATCCGATTTTCATTTGACTGGCAATCTCCCCGGCAGTTCGTCCGACACCAGATACCGGGGTCGGCGATGTACAGGGAAAACCGGAAATTAATCCCACATAATATTGGGCGACTAAGAGTGCATCAACAATATCAATCGTTCCGTTACAATTAACATCCGCAGCTTCCGAATTGAACGGATTGGGATGAAGTCCGACATACTGTTGGGCAATCACAAGGGCGTCCACAATATCAATGACCCCTGAGTTGTTTGCATCTCCCATCGTCTGCGCATGAAGCGGGGCAGCCAGATATAAAGTCAGGATGATAAGACCTAATAAACATCCGTTAAAAAATTTTCCTGTAACCATACACATACTCCTTTGCTTTTTTTTCATTTTACTTACATATATACTAACAGAACCGAGTGATAATTTCCAGTCTCCCGGCAGCCCCGGCTGTCAGTGGTAAATTCTCAGATGAAGAATTACCGGCATCAGACCATCCTTTTGTTACGTCTTTTATTTTCTACAGATTTGAATCACGGTAAGCAGCCGAATCCCGAGGTATTTTTATTGTGCCATGGGTAATCCGTGCAGTATGGAGCCTCAAGGTTGATATTGGCACGTTGATAATACGGATACCGTTATTTATCGGCCGATAACAATTTTAAATATCATAAAACCGCCGGAATTGCGGATTCCGGCGGTTTTATGAATTATTAAGAAGAACAACTTACGATCGATTGTTCGATCATAACTGAAATCAGAATCTCATAAAGAAATCCCAGGTTTCTTTTGCTATCCAGTTGACACCGTTTTCTGTAACAGTATCCGTATGCCCGCCCACGAAAGAACCGAATCTCACGGGATAATTCGCATCACACGAGAAGTCGGTAGAGAGATGGGTACTGCCGGTTGCCAAAGGTATGTTCGCCGGTACAGTGCATCCGTTATCTTGAAGGTGCCCTATAAGACAATATTTACCACCTCTTTGAGCCGAATCGGAGTTGACCCAGGGACAAGTAGTATCTTGCGTGCCGGTCGTTTGAAAATACGCGATGGGCTTGTGGGTGTTAGTCGGGAGATAAATATTATAATTGGCCGGAGCATAAACAGCGACCGCGCGCAAATCATCCTGATACGCCAGTGAGAGCGAGTAGGTGAACATCGCGCCGAAGCTAAAGCCGCAGGAGAAAACACGCGATGTATCCACGCACAGCTTTGATTTAAACAGGTTGAGCATATCGGTAAAGAAAATATGGTCTTTATTATCACTTCGCCATGGCATACTGTCAGTATATCCCTGGGGAGCAACAAAAATGACCGGGGTATTTGAATTGTTCGCATAGGTTTTGAGTCCGTAGTAATTTGAATTTACAACACCAGTGTTGCTGCTTCCCATACAATGCATACCGAATATCAACCGGTAGGGTTTATTTTTATCGTAGTTTGAAGGAATGCTGATGATGTATTCCCGGCTAAGACCGGCGCTGGTAATGGTGTAGGTGCCGCTTTTTAAATCCGTAAGATCTTTACCACAGCCTTCACTGCAGTTGCTGCAGGAGGGATCTGCTGTCGGTACAGCTGTCGATACTCCTGTAGGTCCCGGAGTCGGGGCTGTCCCTGGCTGAATACCAATACCGTTAATCTTCGGATTTTCAGTTACCGCGGTAAACCGGATCACGAATTCTCCGTTCGAGTCGGGGGTGGTTGTGAACCATTGGGCGATACCAATATTTTGACCTCCCGCGGCTGCGTAGATATCAAAGTTGGAAAGAACTGAGGTGCCATTTATCGATACATTGAATACCCGACTTCCCGAGGATGTTAAATAGGTTTCTGCAAAGTAGAGTATTACCGTATACGTACCTCCCGGAGTGAAACCCGGAATCGTGTAGGTTATATCACCATAACGCTCGTTGTTAAAAAGGGCGGCCGGAGGATTATCGATGGTAACTTGCGAAACATCGATGGTGTTGGAATTGTTGTACGTACTCCCTCCAGAGTAGTATTCATCGGCCTGAAAGTCTCCCACGGCCGAAGAACTTCCACAGGCAATAAAGATAGATTCGCCTGGTGCCGGTGTAGAAATCGAAGTAGGGGCGGGGGTATCCTGGCATGGGAATTCCGAAATAAGTCCAACGTACAACTGAGCTATGAGAAGCGCATCGGTAATGTCGACTGAATTATTACAGTTCACATCTCCGCAGTCGGCATTATAATTCGCCGGATTCAATCCTACATATGCCTGTGCTATCGTGAGGGCATCCACGATATCAATGATACCGCTTCCGTCCGTGTCTCCCACGAGGGTGCAAGAAGACGACTGTGCAATCACAAATACAGGCATTAATAAGATTACCCCGAGTAATAAATATATTTTTTTCATTTTTTAACTCCTTTTATAAAATTTTTTTTACGTTATCGTTACCGCATGTCTATTGTAGCATAATACGATTTGAAAGTATTTGGGGTATTACCGCAAAAATACCGTAAACTTTTAACATATTTTTTACCTGTTTTTTTTTATCTTCACCTTGATAAAAATCTTGTGGAAAAATATCAGTTCTATTATGATTACATAATAAGTGAGTTTAAGAAGGCATTTATTCCCGGTTTATCATTTTTTTTGGATTTTAAAGGAGGATGTATGAAGAACCACCATATTTTATTTATTTCAATAGCCGGTATATTACTACTTGTATTTTGCTCGTGCAGCACTTTACTGGAGATTGATACTTCCGATGCGTATAAATATTATACAATCGCATTGGACCCGGTAAACAATTATATTGCCGCAAGCACTTTTTTGTCGAATCTGGATGTTGGTGTTAAAATATGGGATTTGAAACAGGGCAACATAATGTATTCCCTTGGAGGATATAAAGGCGTTGTCTACAGCCTTACCTTTGATCCGCAAGGTGAATATTTAGCGAGCGCTTCTCAGGATAGTTCCGTAAAAGTATGGGACGTAAAAACAGGGACTCTTGTTCATGATCTGAAAGGACATGAAGGACCGGTGTATTCTGTTGCGATAGACCGGACTTCCGAAATGATTGCTTCCGGAGGGAAAGATAAAAAGATACGACTCTGGAATTTGGAAGATGGTTCTTTACTCAATATACTGGAAGGGCATACAAAAGATGTGATTATCCTTGTTTTTCATAATAAAGCGGGAATTTTAGTCTCCGGGAGCCTGGATAATACAATAAAAGTATGGAATATAAAAACCGGTGCTTTACTAACGACATTAACAGGCCATGAGGGATGTATCGCAGGGTTGACCCTCGACAAAGAAGGTAAACAGATCATTTCCGGCAGTTGTGATAAAACGATTAAAATATGGGACTGGCGGACCGGAAAAGTTCTGCGTACACTCACAGGGCACACGAGCACCGTAAGCCGTGTAGAAATTGATCCGGGCCGGACCAGGCTTTTTTCCTCGGGATTTGATAATAAAATAGGAGTATGGGATTTAGCGAGGGGAGATTTTATCCAATGGTTATACGGACATTCCGATGCAACCGACGGATTTGTGATAGATCCGAAAGGGTATTATTTTATAACAGCAAGTGTAGATAAAAAGCTCATCATCTGGAGCTTAAAAGATTACAGGAAATTATTAACGCTTTATACATATCCATCTGCCGGTATTATTAAAACCGATAGTGAAACAGAGTATATACTCGGGCGGGGCAATTATACGGACCATGTAAAATACAGTAAAAAGGATTATAATGAGACTGCTGTTCTTGCTGCCTTGAATGTAGAACCGATAACGGTCCTCCCTGATGATGACGAGGTTGATACAAGATTAGGAGAGGATGATCTTGTTTTCGCGGAGCATAGAGATCCACATAATGCGGAAAAATCCATTAAGTTAACTGATAATTATGGTGTCTTAGTGTTTAAAGAATTACTCGACACATCAAAAAACATACTCTACAGCAAAGTATTGATGAATTCTGATATAGTGTGTGACGGAATAATCACATCCGGGGACTTCGGAATTTGTGTAACAATAAACGAGGTTGTATCCGGTGAAAAGGGGGATGAAAAAAAATTAAAAAGTATGTATTATAGTGATTCTCAATTCCCATTGCCATTAATCGGGCAAATATCCTGTGAGTTTAATAAACAGCAGCATACACAGGGGATTATTGAATTCAATAAGGGAAATTATTCCTACAGTTTTGATAAATTCACTGATGATAATTTTAAACCCCTTAAAAAGACTGAATACAATGAAGGATATGAATTGAAATTAACATCGAATAAATTCGTAATCCGGCATGACTTCCCATTTATGGCACCTTTTTTTATTAAAAAAGAAGGGCGAATAGATAATGTTCTTTGTATTAACCTGGATCTCCCGAAAAGCCCGGCTTTTCGGGAGAATTGTTCTATCGTGAGAGAAATCCGGGCCGATGGCACCTACTCCATACGTCTTGATTCCAATGATCCGGCTCTGGGTGATATCATTGCTATCGATTATGATAAAAACGGATGGATTACTCATATCAGCATGGATTTTAATCTGTATTCCCTGAAGGAAACGGATCGATAATCATGGTTCCTGCCCCCATAGAAGTTCACCGTTTTCGTATACGGGGATATTCGCAGTAAGTCCTGTAAATACTTTGGAATCGTAATCCGGCATGTTTCCCAACCCTTGAGCGGAATAATCATTGGAAGAATCCCAGGTTGCACTGGTGGGGAATTTTATGAGTAATACCGCATCTTTTTCGCAATAGTCCCATCCGCCGGGAAACATGAGTGTGCCTGTAAAATCTATGGTAACATAATATGTATTCCCCGACCACTGAAATGGTCCTGATACGGTGGCACCTTGGGATTCCTGCAAACCAGGTGTCACATCACCGGCGCTGTAGCCGGCACTAACAAGCTCGGAAATATCAAAAAAGTATCTGCATGAAAGTGAATCCGTAAGCCGCGGGGGCCAGGCGGACCTGTTGTTTATCTGAAGGAAAATATTCACCTGTCCGGTATATTGTCCGGTAATCCATGCACGGGCAAAGAATTCGGTGAGCCTGTCTTCCACTGGTCTGAAATCTTCGGGTCTTGGAAAGCCATTTATGGGATTGCCGCCGTACATGGAGTACATTTTTGCCAGACACCCTGTAAAGGCAGCGTTATAATCGTCGGCAACTTCATTCATGGTATAATCGGTGACATCATCGTTGTGGATATCATCTTTTCCCGGGCCGCCCACCAGGGCGCCATATAATGTGTGGCGGTGGAAAGACGGCACATCCAGCTGGCTTACCCATGAGCCGTGGGCTGCTTTATGATGTGGGTGCACCGGGGGATTCTCACCATAACCGACCATATAACTGCCTCCCCTTGGATTGTCACCGAGAATGTAATTCATCTGGTCGATACCGAATTGACGATACGCATCGGTTTTGGTGGCTGTGCTCAAACCTGAATCCGCCCAGACAAAGGCAAGAAAGGCCATGCCCGA
>JAFGRV010000555.1 GCA_016934975.1 Spirochaetales bacterium
AAGGAGTGGAAATAATTAAAAAATCTTTTTTATTGGGATACTCATTCTCGAGCTAATCTCAGAATTATACGCCGGTTGAGTAACCGAAAATTACCCGGATTTAAAAAAAACAAATCAAAAAAAATATAAAAAGAGGTATTGAATGAAAGCTAAAAGTATTATTATTTCATGGATTTTATTTTTCTTTACAGTTTTCTGTACATTTGGGGCTGAATTAGGAGATGTTAACGATGATTCGTTTATCGACATCGTGGATGCTCTTCTTATTTCTCAATTTTATGTGGGATCAAATCCAAATGGATTTGACGAGTCTGTTGCCGATGTCAATGGAGACGGTGCTTCAGACATTGTAGATTCTCTTCTTATAGCTCAATACTATGTAGGATCAATCAGCTGGCCGCCTCCCGGAGCAATTACTCCGACTCCTACACCGGTATCGGGTTTTGAAAATATAATTAATGGAGATTTTGCGAATGGAACCGCGAATTGGAATGGAGGTTTTTATTCGCCCGGGGCAGGAAGTCTGTCGGTAACGAACGGAGAACTTCTCATCGGTATCACGAATGGAGGTGAGGCGACATGGAATGTCCAGATTAATCAAGGAAATATAAATATGGTGAGTGGGACGAATTACACATTTTCTTTTGATGCAAGAAGCGTTTCACCAAGAACAATAGAAGCAAATGTGGGAATGTCTGCGGATCCATATACAAGCTATTTTGCTTCCAGTTCTTTAAATATAACCACCACAATGACAACCTATTCATTCACATTTACAGGATCGGCAAACGACCCTACCGCACGAGTCGAGTTTAATTGCGGTCTTAATGCAAATGACGTCTATATAGACAATGTAAGTTTAATCGGAGGGGCCGTCGCACCAACACCCGAACCAAATATCATAAATTTCCCGGACCCTCATCTTGAAGCGGCAATAAGAGAAGAAATTAATAAACCGGACGGATCGATATATACTACCGACGTATATACCATAGCCAGAATAAATTTAGGTACCCTGGATATCAGAGATACTGCCGGTTTGGAAAATTTAACCGGGTTGTCACAATTATTCCTGAATAACAATTATTACTTAACCAATATTACACCACTGGAACAACTCACCAATTTAAGTGAACTTGTTCTTTCCTCCTCGTTTCAAACCGATATCACACCTATCGCGAATCTCACCAAATTAACGAATCTCAGTATTAAGATTAATAAAATAACCGATCTTACTCCTCTCGCGAATCTCACAAACATAAGAACTCTTTCCTGTCAATTTAATGACATTATAGATATCACACCCCTGGCGAACCTGACAAATATAACGACCCTTACACTTTACGATAATTTCATTATAGATATTACACCCCTGGCAAACCTTACAAATGTAACGTATCTCGACGTCAGTAATAATCAAATATCCGACATCACGCCACTGGAAAACCTCACAAAATTATCGAAACTAAACCTTTGTGGTAATCCGATAAGTGATATCAGTGCCCTGGCAAACCTGAGAAATTTAACAAAACTTGTCATTAATGTGGGAATACTCGAGGATGTCACACCACTGGCCAATCTCACCAAGTTAGTATCTCTTAACCTTAAAAATAATAACATAAGCGATATCAGTGCCCTGGCAAATCTCACTAATCTGAGTGTTCTTTCACTCTATGGTAATCCCTTAAATGCCTCTGCAGAGACCGTTATAAATTATTTAGAGGCAAATGGGGTAATGGTTGATATCAGACCGGATTTTTTTGAATAGATTGAAATAGAGTATTAAGGAGTAAATCCTTTTTATAAATTAAAAAAAAAACCGCCTTTTTTACAGGCGGTTTTTTTTATTTACAGATCTCTATCATTTTTTAAGGTCATTCTCTACAGATGTCAACAAATCGGCAAGTTCCTTCGGTAATTTATCGCCGAATTTCGAATAATGATTCTCGCGGACATCAGCCAATTCTGTCATCCAGCCTTCCTTGTCGAGTAAAAGCAGCTCTTTCATGTCCTCTTTCGTAACACTTGCCGGTCTGTCGATAGCATCGACAGTCGGCATCCAGCCGATGGCAGTTTCAATTGCCTTGCCGGTACCTTCGCAGCGTTCGAATACCCATTTCAGAACACGACTGTTTTCGCCGTATCCGGGCCACAACCATTTCCCGTCTTCGGCTTTTCTGAACCAATTGACAAAGAAAATCTTCGGCAGTTTATCTTCAGTGGTTTTCTTTGCAATATTTATCCAGTGCCTGAAATAATCACCCATGTGATAACCGCAAAAGGGAAGCATGGCAAAGGGATCCCGCCTGACAGTCCCGGCTTTAAGATCGAGGGCAGCCGCGGTAATTTCGGAACCCACGATGGAGCCGATAAATACTCCATGATTCCAGTTCTTGGCCTGATGAACAAGCGGGATTGTATGAGGGCGGCGTCCACCGAAAAGAATCGCGGAAATAGGCACACCCCTGGGATCTTCCCATTCCGGCGCAATAACAGGACACTGCGATGCGGGAGCAGTAAAACGGGCATTGGGATGAGACGCAGGTTTCTGTTCCTTGTTACCTTTATCGTAAACCCAATCCTTACCGGTCCAGTCGACAAGTTCACCGGGAGGATCATACCCGATACCTTCCCACCAGACATCTTTGTCTTCTGTCAGAGCGACGTTGGTGAAAATTGAATTGCTTTCAATAGATTTCATGGCACTGAGATTGGAATCATCTGATGTACCCGGAGCAACCCCGAAGAACCCCGATTCAGGGTTGATGGCATAAAGGCGGCCATCGTCACCATATTTCATCCAGGCGATATCGTCACCGATGGTTTCCACCTTCCAGCCGGGAACTGTCGGGATAAGCATGGCAAGATTGGTTTTTCCACAGGCTGATGGGAAAGCAGCGGCTACATATTTCACAACACCTTTCGTATTGGTGATCTTTAAAATCAACATATGCTCGGCGAGCCATCCTTCATCACGGGCCACAACACTGGCAATACGGAGAGCCAGACACTTCTTCCCAAGCAGGGCGTTTCCACCGTAACCGGAACCATAAGACCATATTTCACGGGTTTCAGGAAAGTGAGAGATGTATTTCTTATCGATGGGTGCACAGGGCCACATACCATTATCAGATTCTCCTTTTGCAAGGGGTTTCCCGACAGAGTGGATGCAGGGAATAAACTCACCATCTTCACCGAGCACATCGATCACTTTTTTCCCCACACGGGTCATAATATGCATATTAATGACAACATAGGGAGAGTCGGTTATTTCAACACCGATTTTAGCTATGTTTGAGCCGATGGGACCCATAGAAAAAGGAATAATGTACATTATTCTGCCTTTCATGCAGCCTTTATAAAGACCTTTCATGATTCCTTTCAATTCATCAGGATCGATCCAGTTATTGGTGGGACCTGCCGCCTCCTTTGTTTTTGACGCGATATAGGTTCTGTTTTCAACACGGGCCACATCGGAGGGATCGGAACGGAAGAGGTAACACCCCGGTCTTTTCGTTGGGTTAAGAGGGGTTGCGAGACTACCGTCTACGGCGATTTTAATCATCCGGTCATATTCGGCCTGACTGCCGTCACAAAGGACAACATTATCGGGTGTACAGAGATCGGCAACCTCTTTTACCCAATCATTAAGTTTTTTGTTACGAGTCTGAATAGACATAAATACTCCTTTTTCTTCAATTATAAAATAAAAAAGGCCCACCATGCATGTTTGAAATTGTTGCATTGTGGACCTTATCTTTATAGTTATCCGCGCTTATCGGACAGACGCAAGCTTTGGGTTTTTCAGGGACTGACTCATATTTCAGGACCCGCCATTCCGGCTCTTCCTTTAACACTTCATCAGTAGAAGACTTTATAATAAAATACCATTTTGAGTCAATAAATGATAACTTCAAAAAAGCTAAAAATAATATACTCAAGTATTAAAAGGATGTCAATTACCGGGAGTTACTTAATCCAGAACAGGTTTGTCTAAGAGGGAGAATATTATGATTCTCTCACCCGTTTTCGTGCTTAAATCGGTATGAAGACTGGAAACAGAAACCTTTAAAAGATCTTTAATGACTGCTTCAAGCAGGGGACGTCCCTTTTCTAAAAGAGCGTGGCGCATCCTTTTGATGATGACACGACCATCATTCGGATCATCGGATTCAGCCAGTTTTTTTTCTGCGGGGGTCAAAACGTCTTTTAGCCGGACAATGATAAGATCATCCACAATATATGTTTTTGTTTCCAAAGGGCCCCGCCCCATATATTCTTTTTCAAAACGGATGATGGCTTCGCTGATCTCTCCTTCAAGTTGTCCTTTTGTTCTATTTATCATACCGATCCCCCTGGAAAAAGAATGAAAGCATCCACATTGAAATAAAATGTATTAATATAAGAGGTTCCTGCAAAACATCAACTATTACTATTGAACTTTTGCACGTAACTCATAAAGCTATATTATTATAGAATACTTTCTTTAGTAAAGACAAAAAAATTGTATGCCCTCTATTACCCGGATTACAAATTATTTATATTCACTTTTCCACATTATTTTTTTTACATCTCTTTTCTTTTCCATGTAATTATTATAGGTGCTATTTCCCATTTTTCCCATTTATCATTCCCTGCATATGCCGCAACCCTGTCATACCGGTCAAAATATGGATTCCCAAGATGAACATGAACTGCAAAAATAAAATGATAATCCGCAGCAGATCCTGCCATCAACCTTGCTCCGAGGGGTTCAAGAGGTATCCAGCCGGATTCGGGAAACCAGACTTCCGCGTGTTTATGGTTAAAACTGATGTCCTTACTCTCCGGGTCGGGAAATGCATTCCAGTTAAACCTCGCCGGGAGACCGCTTAAACGAAGCATGGCAATCTGAACATACGAATGTTCCGTACATCCCCCATGCATATTTTCAAGGATTCCCGGCACTTTATCGGTTTTGCCATCCCAGACTTTTTCCATCTCGTCCCTGGCAAAATTATAAATCGCCTCTACCCGTTGAGGAAGAGATGATATTGTTTCGAACCGATCTTCATATACTTTTACAACTTGTTTATCCGTTAAGCAGATCCTGTCATCATCCTCCAGATACAATTGTAGCAATTGAGGTGTATTGATTTTATTTTTACGAGGAAGCTTTTCCAGGTTAAAATAAACATACCACCGGGTTAATGCTCCCCGGTAAAATGCTTTTTTATAACTCTCCCCCTTTTTTATTTCCGGGAGAGTAATCCGGAGATAAGTGTTCCCTGGCTCATCCGTAAGAAGTGACCCCTTCAGGAGGTTTGAACCATTTTCCAGTATCTGACCGTAGGTATTTTGAGGAAGCAGGGTTATAACATCACCAGACGGGAGTGTTTCTGTCGGTTTATCAATAAGGATTTCACCAGTTACCTCTTCTTTTAGTGGAGAAAAACGAAAACCGAGATGATCACCGAGCATTTCATAGCCCCCGGCTGTATTTATCCACATGCCCCCTTCCTGCATCAGCACGTCGAAGGTATTATTTACCGGATTAAAAACTCCAAGGATATTATTTCCCATCATTTTTGCCATAAAGAAATTTCTATGGGGAACTGTGGTTCTTGTCTCTTTTTGTATTTTCCCGGTCTTCAGATCGAACAAATAGAGCCTGGTTCCCCAATACGAAGACCATAACCAGACCTGCTCATTTTCCCCCCTGAACAACCGCTGTACTTTCTCCTTGCCGGTATCCATTGTTTTGATTTTTTCCCCAGTCACCTTATCGAATATCCCAAGCTGATGGGTTTCCCGTTCAATCGTAACAATTGTCGTATCAAGTATTGTCATATCCCGCCACCAATTATCAAGCTTTTCAAAAGACAGGGTTTTTATAAGCTTTAATGTGGTATTATCATAGTATTCAAGGGTTTTCGACTTTCGCAAAACAAGAGCATCCTCTTTAAAATCGTAAGCCATACTGCGTATCCGGGAATCCGTTTGGAGAACACGGGAGGCAGCCCCGGTATTCATATTCCACCGGAGAATTGCATAGCTGTCTATAGCGTAAAAAACAATCCAGTGGACGAACCCGCCTTTTGACCAGACAGCACCCTGATAATAATTATCAATCTCTTCGTTTTCTATCAGAACAGGAGGGGCGGCAAAATGCGGTCCGTCTATTTTCTTCCATCCCGGATCGGGATACGCAGACAAAGCAGAACAGGGGAAAACAGACCCAAGGGAAATAATAATGAGGATAATGATACGCGGATATTTTATCATAAAACCTCCCGGAAAAAAATGAGCAGGGATATGTAAAGGCATCCATCAGCCTGTCCTCATAATATAATACATATTACAGGGAGCTGCCCGGATTTTTTATTCATGGGGAAATCATTGTGAAATTGTAATGCGGCCCGGATGAAAAATCCGGGATGGCTTTTTTGTGATAATAAAGATATCCATCCACTTTTTTTCTGGTTATATTAATTTATATAGTGTATAATCTATCTCATATAATGGAAATTATATAAATAAAGGGCTGATAAAAGGACAATGTTGATCCGGAACGCCATAATCCGGCATGAAAGTGTCTTTTACGGAAAAAAAATTTATAATAAGAAAGGATGTACACCATGGGAGATAAAGGCGGAAAAAAGGATAAGAACAAAAGTGAGAAACAGAAGAAAGCCAAACATGACAATAAAGCTAAAAAAAAGTCGGATAACAAAAACAAAATAACACGGCCTGGGGAGTAACCGCGTTTAATCATTTTAAAATACTTTTTTCTCACTACGGATTTCAAACGGATTGTTTGCGGGTGCAGTGTGAGCCGCATAGCTGGGTTAACACCGTTGCTTTCATATCTAAGACTTCCTGCATATATTTTTCATAGATTACCTTCATTGTATTAAATAAATATAGTTCCTGAGCAAAAGAAGTAAAGAATACAATGAACCTACATCCACTTTTTCTTTATCCAGCGATGGACAATAGGAATTCGCATTTCCAGGTATTTATCGTTTTCTATCACAAGCTTCCGTCGTAATAATGAAAAAGCCACTTTTTTGTCTCCCGGGAATAAAAGTTTTTCTTTAGTACGAAAACCCTCAAGATACTCCAGCTCCCCGGGAAGTAAGGACTCTTCTTTTATTAAATTAATAAATGCGTTTCTACCTTTTGTAAGCGATTTATCCAGAGCTATTTCCAAAAGATCCCTGTCTACACCAGTTCTATTGGAATCGTTTAGTAGATCAATTACTGTTTCCGCAATAAGCTGCACAAAATATGGCCAGCCTCCGGCCTGTTGGTGGATTTCTTCAATACCCCCGGGACCCCAAAAATCCGGTGTATAAGAAGGCCGTTTTGTACTGCTCTGATTTAAAAGCCGGGAATATTTTAAAGGATCGGTTAAAAGAAGCTGTGTTTCATCCTGAGTAAAAAAAGGAACCTCAATTGTCCGTGCGCTAATGAGATAAGATGTCCAGTTTGCTTTTGTTAGTTCCGTAATATCATGACTCCCGGAAAACATCCAGGTGATATTTCGATGGTTCTGGATGGATTCCCTGATTGTACCAAGAAGATCTACGGGAAAACGTTTCTCACCTATACAACGGTCTATGTATTCATATTCGTCCAGCGCAATAATGATACGTTTATTTTCTTTTTTCAGTGTGATGTTTAACTGGTCACAAAATTCTTCACATTCCCGGAGAGTTTGTGCCGAGTGGTTCCATGTAAAGGCCGGATATTTTATAGTTATTCCTTTCAGCAATCCATTGAGAAATGATTCAAGAGATGCATTCATCCCCGCTTTTTCCATGGAAAATACGACAGGGATAACATCTTGTGGGATAAATCCATCGAGGTTTTTTAATAAAGTGCTTTTCCCGGTCCGGCGTCTGCCATAAAGTACAATCCCGGGACATCCTGTACTGAGCATAACCTGCTGTCCAAGTTTACCGAGTACATTTAAATGAGGAATAAACGCCTCCTGTTCTCTATTAACAGGATCACCGGCACGAAACAATTGTCGTACTGGTTCCCTTGCTGTCACTTCCCGGATGCGGGAAAGTTGTTGCTTTGCAATGACTGCCCAGTTGTCTGCTGCTTTATAAAACTCTTTTGCAAAATATGGTTTTATTGCGGAGAGATGAAACGGCAAATTTTCGATAGTTTTTTCAAGCGATGCGGCAAATGGTTCTTTAAATAAAGGTTTATCCAGGGTATTAATTTGTAATTGAAACCGGGCGATTTCTTTTACTTTATTCATTACAAGATCGATATTACTAAAAAAACCGAATTGGGAATAAGGAAGATCCGGAATTGTGGCAATTTTCGCAATATCTGTCTCATTGGCCATTTTTTGAATAGCAGCAATCATTACAGCTTTGGATACAAGTTTTCTATGTGCCGGGACTTCTCTAAGAAGACGTCTACATTCATTTTCACCTTTTATTGGGTATTCTTTGATATAGGCTGCCAATAAACGATATAATCCGGGAAATGAAATGATACAAAGATTATCCCAATGCACGGGGTGTTTTACATATGCTTTAGATTTATTCTTTAACAGTGGAAAGAATGCATAAAAAGGAAAATAATAAAACCGGAATAGTGATAGAGTAAGCACAATTCCAGTAGTTATTCCAACAGATATTCCACCAGATATTCCAAAAGCTATTCCAATAGCTATTCCAATAGCTATTTCAACAGCTATTACAACAGCTATTCTAACAGTTATTCCAAAAGCTATTCCACCAACTATTCCAGTAGCTATTCCAAAAGCTATTCCACCAGCTATTCCAACAGATATTCCATAAGTTATACCAGCAGCTATTCCAAAAGCTATTCCATAAGTTATACCAGCAGCTATTCCAAAAGCTATTCCACCAGATATTCCACCAGATATTCCACCAGCTATTCTAACAGCTATTCCACCAGATATTTCAGTAGCTATTCCAGTAGCTATTCCAGTAGCTATTCCAAAAGCTATTCCAGCAGCTATTCCAAAAGCTATTCCCTGTAAAATCGCAATTAAATGAAAATGAAGGGAATTAAAAAAAGTAGTATTGTCCATTTCAAGGGGTACATTTAACAGGTAAAATATTATAAACCTTCCGATAAAACAAAGTAAAAGAATATATGGAAGAAAATGAATATATAGCAACCAGCCTTTATTAAGTTGTTTTAGTTTGGGCAATTTTTTAAGCTTTTTTTTAAAAAGATGTGGTTTCCTGTAGAGAATCCCAAACCACCAAAGCGCGGATACATGATCTTTTGGATGGAGCCTCATCTTTTCTAACGGCTTATATTTCATGTTTTCCCTTTAGCTCAATCGTTTTTACTTCTATTGTAGAGAGGTAGCTTGTTTTGGGGACCAGGGTGGCAAAGGGTGCTCTTGATACAATTAAAAGAACCAGTTTTCTTGAATCCATAATATGGTAGCGGAGACCGGAAAAGAAATCAATATCCCAGTATTTTTTATCAACAATCCGGTCAAAATGGCTAAAGGCAAGATAATTTAAATCTAAATCTCCGATTATTTCATCCAGGAGCACCAGATCATCCGGTTCATCCGGGACAATTCGAGAACATTCCCAAGATTGTAATAATTTACTCACAAATCCTTTTCGTGATGTCGTCCCCCAGGTATCAAAATCAATTTCTTTTAAATTAAAAGAATAATCATCTTTTAAGTGTCGTAATAATTGCTTCCAGCAGGTTTCACCATTCACTATAAGATTTACCGATTCTTTTCGCTCAAGATACCGAACAATCTCATTTCGGGCTTTAAGCCACTTAAATGCACAGGCCGTAAAAGAAATATCACAGCTAATAAAAAACTTTTCCCAGCCTTCCTGAGTCGGTGGCTTAAAATCTAACCAGAATACATCTGGTAAAGCAAAGATTTTCGGCAGTTCACATTCTTCCAGTTTTAAAGGAACGATCTTTCCGTCTGCAAAACCAGGATCATACCCAAGAGCTCTTTCCATTTCATGAGTACAGTAATCACTTTCAAAATAAGCCTTGGATAAAAGCAACACCTGTATATCCGCCCTATCCTGCCAATTATCAGTCTGAGAAGTTATAGGTTTACCTCCGGCCATTCTTTCAAAATCGATGAAATATTCTGTTTCAGAGGCTTTTAATATAGGAAGCAGAGAATTTTTTACCCAATCCCGCTGTTTGTGGTTATAACTAATAAACAATCTTTTCCCCATTATTTGTCTTTCCTGTCCGGTTTTTTTAAAGTATATATGAAGTATACCGGATAAAGCAAGAAAATAATCCGTTTTCATCCGCTTCCCGTTTTCTGAACAGCAACATCTTCCAAGCCCGATCTGATGTTCCACCGCTTTTTAAAGAAAAAACCCACAAATTCTTACTTATTTGCACCAAAATCGGAATTAGATGAGGGTCGATAAGTGAAGATGAATGGTTAACGTGAAGGGGGTAGTGAACAAAAAAGCTATTTAATAAATTATTTCCTCTATTCTTATTATTAACTTTTTGCATTTTTCATACAATTCGATTGTCTGCTCTTTTGTAAATGTAGCGTAAACATCATAATCCGCTTTCATTCTTAATTCGAACAATTGCATTACCGCCTTCCCGTGTTCAACTTCTATTTTATTCGATGCAACAAAATTTTTATTAAACCAGCCGATTAATTGAGTATGCTTTGATGTATTGAAATCAAATTTTATTGCAAGAGCGGAAAGCATATAAAAGGATGCATAATAAATCCTATTTACTGAAAAATAATATTTTTTATTTTCGATTAAGAACATCGAATCATCGAGAGTTGC
>JAFGRV010000075.1 GCA_016934975.1 Spirochaetales bacterium
AATTTGAGAAACAAATTACGAATTCACGTCAAGTCAGACCATGCTCCTACTGCCCGGGACTGGACTTGAACTTGTAATTTGAGAAACAAATTACGAATTCACGTCAAGTCAGACCATGCTCCTACTGCCCGGGACTGGACTTGAACCAGCACAGCCGTAAGGCCACTAGACCCTGAACCTAGCGTGTCTACCAATTTCACCACCCGGGCATATATTCTAAAATTAACCTATTCATTTTCCTTTGTCAACTCCCTTGCTTTAAAATCCGTCGATCCGAGGTTTTTATCCATGGTATATTTTTTTTCATCATACTCTCACTTTCAACTTTTCCTCTCCATCAACCTTTCTTATTGCGCAATTTACTCTTTAAATCTCTATTTTATCTTGCACTTATCCGGTAAAAAAGTATATCTTTTCATATGGATGCACCCCCACTTGAATCGGATGTAAAAGAAATCAAAGTTCTTTTTATCGGGGAGATCGTCGGTAAATCCGGTGTCTTCTGTGTAAAAAAACTCCTTCCTCAGCTAAAAGAAGAAACCGGTGCCCATTTTGTGATTGCAAATGGCGAGGGAGCAACCGGTGGATATGGAATAGGGAAAAATCATGCGATCTATTTACGGAAGCTCGGTATAGATGCGATTACTTCGGGAGAACGGATTTATTATAAAAAGGATATGGTGGAACATATTCAGAAAGCCCCGTATATTCTGCGTCCTGTGAACTACCCATATGATAATCCGGGCAGGGGATGGATGGTGTATAAATCTGATGTGGCGATGATTGGTGTCATTACCATTCTCGGGCAGGCCGGTTTTCCCCGGGTTCACCTGACCAATCCATTTATACTATTACCGGAGATCGTGAAAAAAGTAGCTGAAAGAACACCAATTATTATAGTAGATTTTCATGCATCTATGTCTGCAGAGAAACGAGGGATGTTTTACCATATGGATGGTCAAGTGTCTGCTGTCATCGGAACACATACAAAGGCATTAACCGCAGATGAGACTATCCTCCCGAATGGAACCGCGGTCATAAGTGACGCGGGCAGGACAGGAAGTATCAATTCTGTCGGTGGTCTGGAACCGGGCATCGAATTAGGACAGTTTCTCACCCAGATTCCGGAATATTCAAAAGCGGCATGGGATAAGCTGGAACTTCAGGGAGTGTTGATAACCATCGATAAAAATTCCGGCAAGGCTTTGGAGATAAAGCGATTGCGGATAGAATGTGAGGATGAGGGCCATGAATGAAAAGGCAACAATCTGCGAAATTAATGAAGATAAAATCAGGGTGATGTTTTCAGGGGATTGCGGAGAATCATGTCATCATTGCAGCCAGAGTAATCATAAACAATCAATTTTGGTGAGTAATACCTCCGGGTTGAACATAAAAATCGGAGATCATGTAGAAATTTTTGCTTCCCAAGGCAGAACAATACTTGCAGCATTTCTTATTTTTATTGTACCTTTACTCTTGTTTATCCCGTTTTATTTTATCGGACGATCAATAACAGGTACGAATAATGAACTTATCCCGTTTTTGTGCGGAATTTTAGGGATCGGTGTGGGATTTTTGATAAATGTAGCCATAAAAAAAATACGCAAAAACCGGGATTTACCGGACATTGTACGGGTTTATCCTGACTAATACAGATAATGAAACTGAAAGGAGTGTAAGATCCATTGAAAAAAAATCCGATTCTATTTATTTTATATATGTTAAGAACATTGCTGCTTTTCGTATGGGTCATATTTTCCACACTGTTTTATGGCTTCATATGTCTTTTATTCGGTACTTTTGTTGAAAAAATCGCCTATGGGATTAGTATCCTCTGGTCGAAACACCTTGCTTTTTTTTGCGGAGTAAAGGTGATTTCTCATGGTGCTGAAAATATAGATCCTAAGAAAAATTATCTTTATGTTTCAAATCACGAAAGTTACTCTGATATTGTTGCTCTTTTCTTAGGAATTCCTTACAGATTAAGTTTTATCGCAAAAAAAAGCCTTTTTTTAATCCCTTTTTGGGGATGGGCTATCTACCTCATCGGTCATATCCCCATCGACAGGAGCAATCCGAAGAAGGCAAAGAAATCCATTGAAAAGGCCTGCAAAAAAATACAAAAAGAACACCGTTCTATTTTCGGTTTTCCGGAAGGAACACGAAGCAGATCCGGCAAAATGGCCCCGTTTAAACTGGGTCTTTTCGGAATGGCAATAACCACCGGGATTGATGTGGTCCCGATCGCATTGCGAGGAACCAGAGAAGTTATGACCCCGGGAAGTTTTATTATCCGCCCACATCCGGTTTATCTCGATATATTACCGCCCATAAGCGTCAAGGGATATACCCAGCGAAATAAAAATGAACTCGCGCAAAAAACATGGGATGCCATTCACAACCACATAGAAAAAGAAAAAAAGAAAATTAAAACAGCAGTACCTGAATGAAAAACCTCAATTAATTATATATACAAGGAGTTTCCTCATGATTACTATTAATGAACACTTTTTAAAATTACAATCTTCTTATCTATTTTCGACTATTGCCAGAAAAGTTTCCGAATTTCAGGAAAAAAACAAGGATAAAGAGATTATTAAGCTTGGAATAGGTGATGTCACAAGAGCTTTACCACCCGCCTGTATCGATGCTTTTTCCAAAGCGGTTAATGAAATGGGCGATGATTCGAGCTTTCGGGGATATGGCCCTGAACAGGGATACCAATTTTTACGTGAAAAAATCGCCGGAGAAGACTATGCCTCCGTACAGGCTGATATTTCACCGGATGAAATCTTTATTAGTGACGGATCAAAGTGTGATTCGGGGAATATTCAGGAAATCTTTGGAACTGAAATCAAGATCGGTATTCCGGACCCTGTCTATCCTGTTTATGTTGATACAAATGTAATGGCAGGCCGGACCGGTATTTTTGAAAACGGGCGATACACCGGATTATTTTATTTAGAATCGACCATAGATAATCATTTTATCCCGGCAATTCCGTCGGAACCGCTGGATCTCATCTATCTTTGTTTCCCGAATAATCCCACAGGTGCGACAATTACCAGGGATGTTCTTGCACAATGGGTCGAGTATGCAAAAAAACATAAGGCACTTATTCTCTACGATGCGGCATATGTGGCATTTATCCGGGATCCTTCCCTGCCCCACAGTATTTATGAGATTGATGGTGCCCGGGATGTTGCCATTGAATTCAGAAGTTTTTCCAAAACAGCAGGATTCACAGGAACACGGTGCGCCTTTACTGTTGTACCGAAGACATGCATGGCATACGACACAAAGGGGAATTCTCATCAACTTCATTCTCTATGGAACAGACGGCATAATACGAAATTTAACGGGGTTTCGTATCCGGTTCAACGCGCGGCAGAGGCTGTGTATTCACCGGAAGGTAAAAAACAGGTACAAAATCTTATTGATTATTATATGACCAATGCCGCCCTCATAAAGACAGAGATGGAAAAACTAGGCTATAGTTGTACCGGGGGAGAAAATTCTCCCTACATTTGGGTTCAGGCAAAAATGAATTCCTGGGATTTTTTTGATATGCTCCTGGAAAAGGCACAGGTTGTATGCACCCCGGGATCAGGTTTCGGAAAATGCGGTGAGGGATATATTCGGATCAGTGCTTTTAATAATTATGAGAAAGTAAAAGAAGCGATGGAAAGAATTACCCGGGTACTTTAGTTAAATCCGGGATGTTATAAAAAAGAAATGTCATGCATCTTGTACAGGAATTGCAATAGTAAAGGTTGTGCCTTCAAATTCCTTACTTTGTACTGAAAGAACACCATTGTGCGCATCAATAATACTTTTGACGATACTCATACCCAAACCTGTACCGCCGCTCTTGGAAAAGGAAAAGAAGGGTTCGAATATCTTCTTTAAGACATCCTGGCTCATACCTTCTCCGGTATCGGAAACCTCAAAATAGAGATACGATTCTTTCCGGGAAACAGTAAGGGTAAAATCACCACCATCAGGCATTGCTTTTATTGAATTATTCGCAAGATTCATGAACACCCGCATCATCCGGTCTCTATCAAACAGGATCTTGCCTTTATACTCCATATTAAGGGTGACATTTATCTTTTGTGCCTTAAATTTTGGAGAAATATCTTCAAGAAAGGTATTAATAAACTCTTCGATTTCCGTAACACCAACACTTAAACGAATATCACCCCGGGAAAAATCGAGTAATTCACTTGCCAGACTATTTATCCTGTCTGCCTCGGATATTATCTTTTTTGAATATTTTTTTGCTTTATCCGCATCAGAGGGATTTATACTCAGTATTTCTGCATAACCACGGAGAATCGAAAGGGGATTTTTGATATCATGAAGGATTAAGGATGAAAATTTTCCCAAAGCAGAAAGCCTTTCTGCCCTCAAAAGCTCTTCCTGTGTCTCTTTAAGCTCTTTATATGCCCGTTCCAATTCCACATTCTGTTCTCTCAGGTTTTCCACATAACTTTCATTACTTTTTCGTACCATCGATGAGACTGATTTCATAATCGATGTGGCAACAGAAAAATTCTCTCTTATTATCTTCTGAAAATCTTTTCTGTTTATATAAAGAAGATTTGTATCGGTTCCCGCGACAATTGTCGCACTCCTCGGTTTATCATCAATCAGGGCCATTTCTCCAAAAAGATGCCCGGGACCATGGACGGCAAGCATCTCTGCATCCGGTTTATTATAATCTTTCCAGACTTCTACTGCACCGCCAATCACAATATAAAAACGATCCGCATTTTCTCCTTCTACAAAGATAACGTGCCCGGCCTCGATAAGGGTTTTATGACATACATTTAAAACTTTCTTAATCGCCGTATCAGAAAGATTCTCGAAAAAATAGACCTTTTTTAAAAACTCAAAATATGTCGCCATCATCACCTTCTCATTTATGAATTTTTATATTTTTTTAAAGAATCTGCGTTGATTATATCAATATTAATTCAATTTTTACAGATTCCTATCTTCAATTATCGGCTTAAATAAATATGTTTCCAGTCAAAAAAAATGGTAATAAAAAACTTTCGTATAGTCATATTTTAAACGTAAGAACAATACAAATTATGCTCTTTGATATACGAGAGTACAGCCGGATCTAAAAGATGAGCGGCCTGGCCATAATCCCGTTTTAGTAATAAATTTCGTACTTGTGTCGAAGATACCTCCATGACAGGAGAATCTGCATCGAGAAAGATATGCGGGGCTGTGAGGTACCAGGTTATTGATCTGTCTCTTTTTACTCCCTGTCGTGGAATAACAATAATCCTGATGAGCTGCTTTAATTCCTCGTGTTTTACCCACTTATTAAAAGTATTTGCATTGTCTTGTCCAATAATGAGACTGCAATCATACTTATTTTTTATATAATCTTCATCAAGGAGTTGTTTTAAAAGATAATAGGTACCCCCCTCGAATCTATTTTTTATCTCATAATCACTTACCTTTATTCGTTCATCTCCTGACGCTGCAAGACGGCACATTTCGAGGCGGTGATTACTTTCAGCCATTTTTTTACTATAGATATGCTTATAACAGGGCATTATCCAAACCTCATTAAAAATAGCACATGCGGAAAGAACATACCGTGCAATCTGGATATGTCCCAGAGTAATCGGATTAAATGCACCCCCCAGGATAGCGATGTTTACCTTGGGAGCATTTTCTATAAGTATTTCGGTATCCAGGATACTTTTGTCTCGACTATAATCCATATATTATATCCATCAAACCACTGGCGAAAACTCCCGCAGGCGAGGACCCTCGCCACCTAATAAAACTTCGAATCGGCTTATTCAATGAAGAAAATGTATCATTACCCATGCCAGGCCCGCAACCTGAATAATTAATTTATTACAAGGTTGCCGTTATGAAAATTTTTGATTTCACGTGAACCTGCGTTTCTCTCTTATTCCCGATATTCTTGTAAAAAAACAAGAATATCGGGAATAATAGCATATATCACTATTTCTCGACAAGAGCCGATAGGATGCATGTATAGAGAATTATATTTTTAACCGATGTATTTACAATAAATTTTTCTATCCAATAGGTAAAATGAGGTTGATAGTTACAATGTGCTGTTTGCTTTCAAAGAATATGCTTGACAATATCTCTCTATGCTTTATACAATTAACATAAACAGAGCATTTAAACTATCGGCGTTATTATATGAAAGTATTTACAAAAAACTTACTTTTCATATACCGGTAGAATATGCTATTATTCCGGATATTCTTATTTTTTTGAACAAGAATATCCGCCTTTTTTTGATTAAAAAATGTGCCACCTTTTTTGAACAAAAAATGTGCCGTTTTTTTTTATTTAAAAAGGTGGAATAATTGCGAAACCCAGGTCCGCAGGAAATCAAAAGGTTTCACACTGCAATCTTATAATAGATTTATTATTGAGGTTGCGGCCCTAGCCTGGGTAATGCTATAATGAAAAATACTAAATGTGTTGAACCCTGGCAGCAGAATAGTCACTGCGACTATTGCCCGGTTGATTATCCCAATGGGAAGTATTCACATCTGTAATAGGAGAATAAGAAAATGAAAATGTTCAAAACAATCAGTATCCTGATATGTCTTATTGTTGGAATTAGTTTTTCTCTTTTCCCCGGTGAAAATCTCGTTCTTAATGGAGATTTTGAAACTTTATACATGGATCTTCCAATACACTGGACAAAAGAGGCCTGGCAGCCTCAAGAGACAGTAACAAAATACTATACTGAAAGCGATAATCCTCATCAAGGAAAATATTATGTTACTATTGAAAATTTGCAGAATAATGATGCCCGGCTTGTTCAGGAGGTCATTGTTAAGCCATTTACTTATTATCGTCTCTCCTGTTGGGTGAAAGTTCAGGGAACTAATACAAACAGACTTGGTGCCAACCTGTCGGTCATGCACCCTGATCTTTTAGAAACATCAAGAGACTTAAAAGACACCAACGGAAAATGGGAATACCTGGAATATAATGTCCGCACAGGAGCAAAACAGGATAAAATGAGAGTCGCTATCCGATTAGGCGGTTTTGGAAATGATAATGTCGGTAAGGCTTCGTTTGATGATTTCAGGTTAGAGGAAATCACCGATACCGCCGGAATTGTTGCAACCGATATTATCAAAGATGATGGAATTGAAACACAAGCTTCGAAGGGTTTTAATTCGAGTCTTATTTTTATTGCGGCATTAATCTTTATCCTTGTTTGTATCGGAGGATTCCTTCTTTATATACTTGTCCTTAAACCAAGACTGGATAAACAAAACAATTCCATGCTTGGAAAAGATTTACTCGAAAAAGCAGGACGGTTTAAATTCACAACAAAAGACTGGATTTTAGCGGGTTCCCTTACTCTTATTTACGCGATTGTTGCCTTGACAAACCTTGGATCCCTCACTGCACCTCAGACCTACTGGAAGCCGGTCTCCCGGGGTGAGGATGTTGTTGCGGATTTGGGTAAAGTTGAGACTATACGGAGAGTGTATTATTATATGGGATTACCCGGAGGACATGGCCCCGATGCAAAATACGAGGTTGATTATTCCGTTGACGGACAAAACTGGACCCATATTGCTACCCTTGGGCCGGACACGATTTATTACTGGTATTATAAATCTACGAATGTACAGGCCAGGTATATTAAACTCACTGTGGAAAAACCCAATTCATGGTTGAATGAAATCGTCTTTACCGGGGAGGATATAACAAAACCCCTCCCCATCGAAAAAGTATATACCCTCAGCGGAACAAATCCCCTGAGCGTCGGTAGTATCAATAACCTCTTTGATGAACAAGATACCTTCGTTTCCCGGCCCTCCCATTTCACCGGTATGTCTCCCGGATTTGATGAGCAATACCATGCCCGGACTGCCATGGAACACATTGTATTTGATGATCCTTACGAAGACACACATCCGCCTTTAGGGAAACTGATGATGGCATTGGGAATACTTACCTTCGGGATGACCCCCTTTGGCTGGCGTTTTATGGGAACACTCATGGGAATCCTGATGATCCCGATTATGTATGCCTTCGGAAAGGATATGTTTAAAAAGAGCGAATATGCTTTCTTCGCGTCATTCCTTATGGCAGTGGATTTTATGCATTTTACCCAAACAAGAATCGCGACAATCGATTCCTATGGCGTCTTCTTTATCATCCTCATGTATTTTTTCATGTTCAAACACTATAAAATGAGTTTTTTTACCACGGATTTTAAAAAGACACTTATACCACTCTTTCTCTCCGGCATCTCCTTCGGGTTGGGTGTCGCGAGTAAATGGATCGCAGTTTATTCCGTCGCCGGTCTGCTTATTATCGGTCTCTTTTCAATAATAAGAAAAGGGGTCGAATACAGCGAAATGAAGAGAAGACTTTCATCAAAAACCCTGAAAAAAGACAAAGAGGCATGGAACCATGTGAAACAAATAGTCGATAAATGTCCCAAATACATTATCATTACCATTCTCCTTGCAGTCTTTGTCTGTTTCCTCATTATTCCGGTTATCCTCTATTTTCTTGCCTTTGTACCCCTCTGGTTTGTACCGGCCATTAACCAAAGCCCCAGAAATCCGACAATATTCCACTGGGTATTGGAAACAATAAACGGAATGATCGATTATCATTCACATGTGACCCAGGAACACTCGTATTCCTCCAAATGGTATGAATGGCCTGCCATGATAAGGCCGATGTGGTACCATGTTGCACATGGGCTTCCCGCAGGGCAGAGTCAACGACTCTTTGCATTCGGCAACCCCGCAATCTGGTGGATCGGTTCCTTCATTTCCATTCCCCTTGGTTTATTCCTGGTATTCCTGGGATTCAGGAAAAGAGTTTCTACTAATCTCAAAGAAGCACCGCCAAACATGAAAGGCGGAAAACTCATTATGACCATAATTAAAGACAACCGGTATAAATATGAGGCATTATTTGTCAGTCTTTTGGGATTCGCGTCGCAATATGTATTCTGGATCATTGCGCCGCGGAAACTCACGTTTATCTATCATTATTTTGCAAGTGTTCCTTTTATTATCCTTGCTACCGTGGCCCTTATTCAGATTGCAAAAGAAAATCTCTTCCCGAAGATAAAAGCAATACAGGGCAATATGGGAACATTCACCTTATACGCGGCAAACGGCCTTATCTATGCATATATCCTTCTCGCTCTTGTCCTGTTCATTATGTTTTATCCGGTGATATCAGGAATTCCTTTTGATGCGAAATATATCAGCACCTTCTTAAAATGGCTGCCCGGATGGTATTTTTCTTAAAAATAACCGGACAATCTCATTGATTGTCCGGATTTTTTATTATTCCGGTTTGTTATATCTTGAAAGAGATATAACAAACCGGAATGGCTAACCTATACGTAAGAGAGTGTATTATGGAAAATGATATCAAATATTCAGTCGTCGTACCGGTATATAATGAAGAAGAGGTAATCACCGAATCCTATCAACGATTAAAAAAAGTGATGGATTCTATCAACGAGTCATACGAAATCATTTTTGTCAATGACGGGTGCAGAGATAAAACACCGGAAATTGCAGCAGACATATGTAAACAAGATAAAAACATCAAACTTATAAACTTTTCCCGGAATTTCGGTCATCAGATTGCCATTAGCGCGGGGATGGATTATGCCCGGGGACAGGCGGTCGTTGTGATTGATGCGGACCTCCAGGACCCCCCGGAGCTTATCCCTGAAATGATAAAAAAATGGAAAGAGGGGTATGATGTGGTCTATGCGAAGCGGACCAAAAGAAAAGGGGAAAGTATCTTTAAAAAAGTCACTGCCGCTCTTTTTTACCGTTTCTTACGGAATATGACTTCGGTAAATATACCCGCGGATGTAGGTGATTTCAGACTTATTGACAGGAAAGTCTGCGACATTATGAAGCGAATCCGGGAAAAGAACCGTTTTATCCGTGGGCTCGTGAGCTGGTCCGGGTTTAAACAGACCGCGGTGGAATACATTAGAGAAGAACGCTTTGCCGGGGAAACAAAATATCCCCTTAAAAAGATGATTCAATTCGCCTTTGACGGGATTACTTCTTTTTCATACAAACCCCTGAAAATCGCGACCTCCCTGGGAATTTTCTGCTCTTTAGGAGGATTTATTTATCTTTTTGTCGTTCTTTTTCAGGCACTCATCTTAAAAATGACATGGCCCGGATGGGCATCCAGCATCAGTATTACCCTCATCTTCAATGGCATAACCTTAATAATTCTTGGTATTATCGGTGAATATATCGGCAGGATATATGATGAATCCAAGAACAGACCTCTTTATGTTATCAGAACCTTTGTTAATTTCAAGGATATCGGGGAAGAGAAAGATAGATAAATCAGCGCCCCTCTCTTTATTACTGAGTATCATAGTACTCATTTTGGGTTGTGATTCGGTTAATTATCATGACATCAGCATAAACGAATATATGAACTCAAACAGCAGCTTTCTCCGGGATGAAGAGATGAACTACCCGGATTGGGTTGAATTGTATAATCGAAGCTTTTTTTCGATAAATCTTAAAGGATGCGGCCTCTCTTCCGATGAAAAAAGACCATTGGACTGGATATTTCCCGATATAGCGATAAAAGGAAAGTCATATCTCGTTATTTTCATTTCAGGAAAAAACAGAAATTTTACCTATCAATACCGGAAAAAAATATTTATTCATACTTCTTTCACTCTTAAGAGAAAGGACTCTTTTCTCCTTTTTTCAAATCCACAAGGCAGGATTATTGATCTTGTGGAACTACAAAAACCCCGCGATAATTGCTCTTATGGCAAAATAATGAATACAAAAGACATTACCTGGACAGAGTTCCATGATGCGACACCGGGCTTTGAAAACAGTGACAAAGGATACATCAGGTTTTTAAAAACCTGCGAAAAAGAAAGACCCGATGTTTTCATTAATGAGCTCATGGCCTCGAATAAACAAACCCTCATCGATGATAAGGGCAATTACTCCGATTGGATCGAACTCTATAATTCAACCCAACGCCCCATTTCTCTTCACAATTATACCCTCTCCGACAGGAGCGATTCCGGCACACAATGGATATTCCCGGACATCCTTATCTTACCCCGTCAGTATTTGATTATTTTTGCCTCCGGTCAAAAAAAACCCGGTCTTCATCAACCTTATCTTCATACAAACTTTAAACTGAACGCCAGGGCCGATACGCTTCTCTTCGGCGATCCCGAAGGTTTTATCCTTGATAAGGTGACAATCTCCAATCAGCACCCGGATATCTCCTTCGGAAGATCCGACCGGGATCCCTCCACATGGTTCCTCTTTACAGCTTCCACACCGGGAAAACTCAATACACCGGAACCCATGAGTTTTAATGATAATATTGATTTCTTACCCAAAGGCGGACTCTTTACCGGGGCTCAGTGGGTAAGTTTGACAGGTGATGGGGATGACATATTCTATTCCCTTGACGGATCGGAGCCGGATAGAACTTCCAGGAAATATAGCTCCCCTCTCTTTCTGGAGAAAAATACAATTATCCGGGCCCGGGCATATAAAAAGGGATTTCCCCCGGGTAAAATCATCACGTATTCTTATTTTTTTAATCTTCCCCATACCCTGGCTATTTTTTCACTGGTCACAGATCCTTATTATCTGTGGGACCCACTCCGGGGAATACTTTCCGAACACAATATAGAAAAAAAAATTGAGAACCCTGTTCATATAGAATTTTTTGAGACTGATGGTTTTCCCGGTTTCAGGTTGAATGCAGGGATCAGACTTTTCGGTCATTCCACAAGACTGATGCCTCAACGCCCGTTTTATCTCCTTACCCGGAGAAAATACGGGCAAGAGAGAATCCGGTATCAGGTCTTCCCGGATAAAGAGATCCGTATTTTTAAATCCCTTTTATTAAGGAACGGGGGTGAGGACGGACATTTTTCCCGGATCAGGGACGCCTTTACAACGACCCTGGCACGTGAATTAGGAATTGATGCCCAGGCAAGCCGCCCGGTAGTTCTCTATCTTAATGGAAACTATTGGGGACAGTACTTTCTCCGGGACAAGATTGATGAGTACTTCCTTGCCTATGAACATACTATAGCTGATCCGAAAAACATAGATTTAATCGAAGGGAACCGGAAGGTAATGTCCGGGAATGCGGAAGCACTTACAAACCTGACAAACTATTTTTCGACACATGATCTTCGGGAACGGGAAGCCTATGAATATGTCCAAACCCACATCGACATCAACAATCTTATCAACTATGAACTGGCCCAGATTTATTTTGCTAATACTGATATGGGGAATATCCGGTTCTGGAAAGAACGGGCTCCTCACGGAAAATGGCGCTGGATACTTTTTGATACCGACTGGTCCCTCTTTTCAAGTGAACGTGATGCTTTTCACTATAATCTTGATCCGGCCGGACGAGGATACTTACAATCGTTTTCCACCCTCATCATCACCAGTCTGTTAAAAAACAGCGATTTTAAAGAAAAATTCATATCCCGTTGTATACAACTCCTGAACACGACTTTTTCTCCGGGGCATACAGAGACATTAATTGAAAACCTTGTTCAAGCAATCGAAAACGAAATGCCGGCTCATTTTGAGCGCTGGGACAGATCTGTGAGTGCATGGAAAAGAGAAGTAGATCGGGTGAGACATTTTACAAAAGAACGGACCGGCTATATGCTTGAACATCTGAAACGTTACTTCAGCATAAGTGATGAAGAGATAAAAGCCATACGCTCCGGACTATAATTTATTCATGACTATAATCGAAATTTTCTATTTCGTACGATAAGGATGTTCTCTCATTTTTACTTTTTAAAATTTCATCATAATAGGTTTTTACTTTATCAATATCTACAAACCAGGAATAGATAACACCTATTGTATTCCGGAAAATATGGTGCACTCCTTGTCTCGACAGAAACCATCTATCCGTATCATAGCGATATGTTTTTGCAGCGATAATCCCGGTTTTTATCCGTGGCCGGCATACTTTCGAATAGAGGATATATGTTTTTCGTGCATGCTCGGAAGCAGATAAAATATCTATCCCTGATATTTCCGGTTTCTCCTTTAGCAGCCATTCATTTACTGTTATGGCGGAGAGAAGTGTCCGGTGTTTTTTTGTAAAAAAACAGGGCACGGCAAAAATAACATCTCTGTTTATTCCTAAATTCTCAAAGGCAGCGGCAACTCTCAAGGCATCGGATGTGGTTTTCCAGTCATCAATTTCATTTTTCGGCCCCCCGACAGCAATAATATATGAGTAATTATTTTTCTTAAATATGGCAGCCGCCTCTTTTATTGCGGGAAACTCGATCCAGGATTCAACAACAAGGGCCTCGCCATTTATCGGACTGGTAAGCGAAAGAAAAGGATGAATAGTAACGACAAAAAGAAAACTGAAACCGATGAGTAATACGAGGAGAGGAATAAGAATTTTAATTTTTATAGTCATTTACATCAACCTTATCCTTATTATATCCCCGATTCATAAAAATTAAAAGATACTTTTGGATTCTTAAATCACCTCTCATGGATTCCTTCCATTCGAAATCAATAAATTGATACTTTACATTTGTTCTTATAATCAATATAGTGAACAAAACCAAATAAGGAGGAAGTGCGATGAGTATTATATTTAACGCCGAAGAAATCTTTAACTTAGCGATTCAAATTGAAAAAAACGGAGCTGCCTTTTATAAAAAAGCAGCAAACAATACCAAAGATGCCAACTTAAAAGGAGTACTCAATGGATTAGTTACTATGGAAATTAATCATGAGAAAACCTTTGAGGACCTTAAAAAAGGTCTCCTTTCCAGCCATAAAGAGCAAACAACCTTTGATCCTTATGATGAATTGGCACTTTATTTAAAAGCATTTGCAGATGGACATGTCTTTGATCTGAGTGATCCCTCCGCATCTTTGACAGGAAATGAATCCGGACCTGCCATCCTCAAAAAAGCCATCGGGCTCGAAAAGGATTCAATTGTATTATACATCGGATTAAAAGATCTTGTACCAAAGGAATTTGGCCAGGATAAGATTGATAAAATAATCGCCGAAGAAATGGGTCATATACGGTTATTAAGTGATCAATTACGGGCGATCAAATAGAAAGTGTAGAACAGATAATTTGGGAGCCGATTGTAATGATCGTAATTTCTAAAAATGAACTCCCAAATTATCGGTTATGTTTATTATCAGTGGTTCATGTAAAAAAACATTCAATAGCAGCGGATTTTTGCAGGCTGCTCATCATATCTGCATTTATGGCTGCATTTATGCAGAATAATTATGAAATGTAACTTTTAAAAGCAGTCCCCAATCCTATTGGCAGGAATTTTCATACTTCTCAAAATCAAGCCAGTCAGTAAGAGTCAATTCAATGGGAATTTTTCCTTGATCATAGAACCGAAGTGTTCCGGTATCCAGGAGACTCCCGATTTTCTGCCATGAAAGTTCGGTTTCTTCGGAACTGACAAATAAAGTCCGGTCTCCTTCCAACGCATCGAGTAATAATTTTTCATATGCTCCCTCAATCTCACTCCCAAAATGATCCCTGTAGCAAAATTTCATTTTAGTCTCTGTAATTTGAAAATCACTTCCGGGAATCTTACCGGAAAGATCTAAAATTATACCTTCCGTAGGCTGTATCTTAAAAATGATTCTGTTTTGTTTTATTTCACCATGTTTATTAAATAATAACCGTGGCAAGGCTTTAAATTTAATACCGATTTCAGTGCCTTTTCGATTCAAAGCCTTACCGGCTCTTATATAGATGGGCATATTAATCCAGCGGAAATTATTTATATATAATTTTAATTCGGCATATGTTTCTGTCGTTGAGTCTGATGCAACACCCGGCTCATCGCGATATCCGTTATACTGAAATCTCTTACATTCGGTATAATCGATAACTTTAAGTATATTGATTTTTTGCAGGCGGATATCCTCGGCATTAAGACTTACCGGGGGTTCCATTGTCAGAAGGCACATGAGTTGTACCAGGTGATTCTGTATCATATCACGTATAATCCCGGATTTATCAAAATAAGCGCCCCTGTTTTCCACCCCTATTCTTTCACATGCGTTTATCTGGATTTCTTCGATATAGCGGCTATTCCAGATGGGATCAAAAAGGGCATTTGCAAACCGGAATACTAAAATATTCTGAATTGCTTCTTTGGCCAGGTAATGATCTATGCGAAACAGCTGAGATTCATCGTAATATTTATGAAGAGCATTGTTAATTGTTTGTGCAGATTCAAAATCATATCCAAAAGGCTTCTCGATGATAAGACGTGCTTCATTCCCGAAACCTTCTTCCGAGAGTTCCCGGGCAGTGGTGACATACACGGACGGGGGAAGAGCAAAGAAAAAAATCACCCGTGTAAAGCTCCCTTTTTTCGAGATATAGTTCTTTAATCCCTTTATTCCGGAATGATAAAAAAGAATTTGTTTCACATCCTCCGGAACATCAAACCGGTTCCGAAAGCCTTCATCATCAAAATCTGTTCGACCACTCCCGATAATAATTGATGATTGCGTGAGTTTTCCGGTCTTGAACAACCGTGCCAAAGCGGGTAAAAGCTTTCTCTTCGTCAGATCACCGGAGGCCCCTAGAATAACTATGGCTGATTCGTGTATTGTCATGATTTCATCCTTCAAACAAATATTCCACTCTTATTATATAATATTTATATTCCAGGGGCCAGGGGTGTGAGGAATCTTATGATTTCCACAATCCATGCTTATTACAATATTCCCGTGCTGTCACAGTTTCTGCCTTCACTGAAAAAACAGCAACCGGTTCATCACCCGGCTTTAAAAATTGCATATATGATTTTCCGTCGGCGACCAGCTCAATCCACTCAATATAATGGTCATCTACCATCGGGTGTAATGTACTTCCTACGGTCACTTTGTAACCGTTCGTTGTTTTTTCTATGACCGGTACATGCTTTTCTGTTGCCGAATCGGCAGATTTTTCATTTAATAAAGTCATCGGTTGATTACAACACACGAGTGTACCATCTGATGCATGGACAACCTCAACAATATTGCCGCATACTTCACATTTATAAATTTCCAGTCTTTTTGTCATACAATCCCTCCGTTTATATTTTTATTTCAATAATTTTCCGCGAGGATTTCAAAATGGTCTCTCGGATGTGCGCATGCCGGACAGAGTTCAGGGGCCTCAAATCCTTCATGAAGATATCCGCAATTTTGACATCGCCATATGGATTTTTCACCTTTTTTGAAGACAGTCCCGTTTTCTATATTTTTTAATAAATCCTTATATCGTTTTTCATGCTGTTTTTCCGCTACACATACTGCGTCAAATACTTTTCCGATCTCATCGAATCCTTCTTTCCGTGCTGTTTCCGCAAAGGAAGGATAGAGAGTCGACCATTCATGATATTCCCCGGCTGCAGCTGCTTCCAAATTTTCCGAGGTCTTCCCGATAATTCCGGCAGGAAAGGAAGCGGTAATTGACAGCTCCCCGCCTTTTAAGAATTTGAAAAATCTTTTAGCATGTTCTTTTTCCTGTAAAGCAGTCTCGGTAAAAATGTTTGAGATCTGAACAAAACCATCTTTTTTTGCCCTGCTGGCAAAATAATCATACCTGTTGCGTGCCTGGGATTCTCCGGCAAATGCCATAAGAAGGTTCTTTTCTGTTTGTGTTCCTTTTAATTCTTTCATACTTTTACTCCTTATAAATATATTATAGTTATACTAAAAAAAAAATCTATTTTCCAGCAGAACATGCTGCACAGAGACCATAAATTTCAAGTCTCATCCCATAGATAATTCTTTTCTTTACCCACATATGATTTTCATCCAGAGGCATGATGTCCATTGTAAATGGTATATCTTCAATGGTGTTACAATTTACACATCTAAAATGATCATGGGGTTCGATATTTCCATCAAACCTCTTCTGGCCATTTCCAAAATCAAGTTTTTTTATCATTCCCGATGCTGCAAGAAATTCCAGATTTCTATACACTGTTCCCAAGCTAATCCGGGGAATGGATTTTCTTACCAAATTATAAATTTCATCTGCTCCCGGATGATGTGAACATTTTATTAACTCTTCGAGGATAATTTTCCTCTGATTTGTAATTCTCATTCTCTTAATAGTAATAGTTACTATTATTAGTTTAATTTATTTTTAATAAATGTCAAGATAAATGAATAAAAATTATATTCAAAAGTACCTGGAATCTTGCAAAGCTACCGTTATTTCACCTATAAAACTAATGTGAATTCTACTCTGGTAAAAAGAAAATTTGTATTGTAAAATTGCACGAAAATAGAAACATTGATGTCTTATTTGCATTTTCTATTTTTGGTCCATGAAAAAATGGAAAAACAATGCAAGTTGTATTTCAGAGAGTAGATGTAACTCTCAATAATAAATCAATGCTGATAAAAAGAATCAGCTACATATTTTATATATAGAGTATTTTTACTCAAAAGAATACAGGGTTATTCCATGAAAGTGGTCATAACCCTGTTTCTTTTTGGAGAGCGTCACTATACAGAGTGATACTATTTTTTGTAATAAATTCTATAAATCACACCTGCCTTATCATCAGAAACAAGCATGGAACCATCATTTATCCACAATATATCAACAGGTCTTCCCCAGGAAGAACCATCTTTCAGCCAACCTTGTGCAAAGGTTGTGTATGAAACTGCTTTATTATTATCAACCTCTACAAGAGATACCCTGTAGCCGATGGGTATTGTACGATTCCAGGAGCCATGTTCCGCGATAAAAATCTGATTCTTATATTTTTCGGGAAACATCTTCCCTGTATAAAATCTCATTCCCAAAGCAGCCACATGGGGTCCAAGTTCAATTTCCGGGGGAATAAATGAAAAATCAGTATCCTTTGCTTTAAATTGGGGATCAGGGATAGATTTACCATGGATATATGGAAATCCAAAGTGAAGCCCTTTTTTCCAGGCCCTGTTGAGTTCATCCGGAGGCACATTATCACCCATTAAATCCCGCCCATTGTCGGTAAACCAAAGCTCTTTGGTTTCGGGATTCCAATCAAACCCCACGGTGTTTCGTATACCCGCTGCAAAAATCTCAAGTCCTGTTCCATCAGGTTCCATTCTCATAATCGATGCGTAGCGTTTATCTTCCCGTTCACATACATTACATGGAGCACCCACGGGAATATATAATTTTTTATCCGGGCCAAAAGCAATAAATTTCCAGCCATGATGCCTGTCATCGGGGAAAGTATTGTTTATAACAACAGGTTGCGGGGGCTTCTTAAGATTTTTTTCTATATCGTCAAATCTCAATACACGGTTAACTTCCGCGACATACAAAGAATCATTAAAAAATGCAACTCCATTCGGCATAAATAAACCGGATGCTATTGTAAATAATGAGTCACCCTTGTAATCATTATCAATATCAGTAATTGCATACACCTTTTTCTCTCGCGTACCGACAAATACAGTACCATTTTTCCCAAGGGAAAGTGATCGTGCTCCGGGAACAGGATAATAGTAAATTTCTATATGAAATCCGGCGGGCAGAAGAATAGTATCCAGGGGTAATGCATTCTCACCTGCAGCATAAACAATTGTCGTAAAAAATAGCAGGATAATTATAAATAATTTTATATTCATTTTAGTAACCTCCCTTCCATTTTAAAATCAGATCACTTTCCCTGCAAAGAATCAAGTACTCATCAATACCTTCTCTGTTACATTTAATTTATTTTTCCAATCCTGATGAAATGCCCAGTCCTCAAAATCATACCATTTAATCCCGGAATATTTCTCTTTAAGAGCTTTGATATCCACACTGTAACCGACAGAATGAAACCACTCATACATAAGGGCCATATCATCACTATTTTTGCGGACTTCCGAAACCGGGATTTCCACATAAAGAATATCTTTGCCACTCGCATCGGTTAAAATATTTGCGTATTGATCCCCATTCAACTCATCTTCCGCAATATCAATTCGTTTACCATAGAATAAATCAGGATTCTCAAAAACATGAGTTACAAATTCCCCTATTGAATCCACAGATACTGATTGGAGCGGGACATCAGAAGGCAAAGCCTGATAGAAAAAACCTTGCCGCAGTCCCGGAAGAAGCAAGGGTGAAGTAAAATTATCAAAGAAAAATGCAGGTGCGGCAATTGTATAGTGAATTGATTTATCTGACAGATATTTTTCCAATTCATATTTGCTTTCAAAATGAGGGATACCGGTATTTTTATCTGCATTCGCAACAGAAGAAAATACAATATGTTTAACCCTGGAAGCTATTGCAGCATCAATAACATTCTTCCCCTGAATTACTTCTTCCTTGACACCGCTTTCATAGGGTGTACTCATGATAAAGATTCCATCCAAATCTTGCATAATTCCCCGAAGAAGCGTCGTGTCGGTGAAATCACCTTTCACTATTTCTGCTCCTTCATTTTTAAGAATTATTGCATTTTTTGAATCCGTTTTTCTTGTAAGGGCCCTTACATGATGTCCCTTTTTTAATAATGAACGAGCCACTGCACCACCTTGTTTTCCTGTGGCCCCGGTTACTAAAATATTTAATCTGTTTTCCATAATACACTCCTTAAAAATTTTGTTATAATAAGTATAATGAATTATCAAACTTTAAGTATTAACAGTTTTCTCCCACGTGTTAACACTATTCTCCTTCTTAATTGACTGTTCTTTTTCTAATCATTAATTTTTAAATAACAATAAATTGAGGTTGTCCGGCAGCCTGCTTTGAGTAAAAAGGTGAAACAAAAACGGCTGATAACATCAATCCATTATAAATGGAGTTATTGGACAGACTCATATACGAGGAGGTACATACTATGTCAGAATTAACAAAAACAAGACAACAATTATGGGTAAATCCTACAATTGATTGTAATTGCGAATGCTCGGATGAAGATAATAATGTATACCACATCACCTATGAAATCCCGGGTGTAAAGAAAGATGATATTCACCTGAAAGTGATTAAATCCGGAGTCAGGCTTGTTGCTCATAAGGATAATATTGATTACATAAATGAATTCGCTTTTCAATGTGATGTCGATACAAGCAAAACTCTTGCAGCATATGAAGATGGTGTGCTCATTATTGATGCGCCATATGACTGTCCCGATCCTTTTAAAGATGCGGGGCTGTTAAAAATCAATTAGGTGTATTTTCCCGGTGAAGGGGTAATCGAACGGTGACTTCAGTACCAATTGTTTCCCGGCTCAGGATTGAGATTGTACCGTTATGGAGAGAGATAATTTCACGGCAAATACTCAGTCCCAATCCTGTGCCTTTCGTTTTTGTGGTAAAAAAAGGATCAAATATGGAATCAAGATTTTCCTGCTTTATTCCCCGGCCATCATCTTTTATAGAAATAGAGAGGTTTTGTGAATCTTCGATCATTGCTTTTATTGAAATAGTACCCTTCATATCTTCCAAAGATTGATGCGCATTATTAAGAATATTGATAAGTACTTCTCTTATTTGATACGGATCAAGATTGACAGCAACATCTTTCACTGAATTAAAGTCGGTAATGATGTTTACATCTCCCTGTTTTTTAAATTGTTGAACAATAGATGAAATTGATTCTTTGAGGAGGGGAATAACCAAGGTTTTTTCCGGGATCGGTTTTTTAATATGTGAATATGACAGGAGATTTTGTATTATATGTTCACTTTCATCAATTTTCTTCTCAATAAGGGCGATATGGGGTAAAATTTTCGGATCCTGATTTTTATTCTCTATATTATAGAGTGCTGCCGCAATAGCCCCAAGAGGATTCCGGATTTCATGAGCAACAATCGCCGCAAGTTTGCCGATACTTGCCAGGCGTTTCGATTCGGAAAGTTGCTTTTGTGTTTCAAGAAGTTTTTCTCCGGATTTCTTTTGTTCCGTCACATCAACGAGGATAAGAATAAGCCCGTCTGTACGTCCGGCAGCACTTATAGTCGGCTGCAGGTTTACATCCATATATCTGGTATCCTGAGTCGGATTGTTGGGAAAAGAAACAGGATGAGCATAGAGAGTAGCCGGTGTTTGTGTCTGCAAAACACGTTGAAATAAAATTGTTTTTTCTTTATCCGGAAATAAATCAAAATAGTTTTTCCCGGTGTAAAAATCGGCAGTATCTCCGGCTGCTTTCGCAAAGGCACTATTTACCCGTAATATAAAAAATCCGGGATCCATGTATACAAACAAAACAAACGTATTGGAAAAAATTTTTTCGAGAATCTCGGTTTGAGTTTTTAATTGTAATTCCTTTTCTTCACATTGTTTATTTTTCATACGGACCCGATTCTAAAATTCCCCGGGGTTGTACCAATACTTTTTTTGAATGCCCGAATGAATGACTCGATATTCGCATATCCTACTTTGTAGGATATTTCACTTATTGTCAAAGATGTCTCTTGAAGGAGTTCTTTCGCTTTTGACATTCGTAACATCAATTTGTAATCATGAAATCCCATACCCTCCTTTTCACTATAGAGACGACTTATATATTTGGGGCTTAAAGAGACAGATTCTGCAATATCATCCAAACTGATATTTTTATGATAATTTTTCTCTATAAAATATTTGACTTTTTCAATAATATCAGTGAAATTCTTATTTTTTTCATCGAGTATTTGTTTAATTCTTGTCAGTGCAGCTTTAATTTTTATTGGCTTTTCCAGATAATCATCTGCATGTGCCCTCAAAGCTTCAACAACAACATCTTTTGAGCTATACCCGGTTAGAATAATAATACTCAAGGAGGGATCAATATTTTTCATTTCCTTTAAAACATCCGTGCCCTTCGCCCCCGGCATCATCACATCCATTATAACGAGGTCTATAATATTCGGTTTTTTAATAATTGAAAGGGCTTCATTCCCATTTGAGGCTTCAATAATAGTATAATCTTTTTTCAAAATAGAGCTGAATTCTGTACGAAAATCTTTATTATCATCCACAAGAAGTATTGAAAACGGCATATCCATATAATATAGAAAAACAAGCAACGTGCGAAGCACCTGACTTTAAAAGTACTGAAATTTATTCTTTCCAATCAATTTGATTCTGAGGGATTCCCTTTGAAATTGCATACTCCCGGACCATTTCAAGCATCATCTCGTTACCTTTTGGGTAGTTAAACACCCTGTTCTCGAAAATTACATAGACATCCGATTCTGTGGAAAAATTTGCATACCATTCAGGTTTCATTACTTTTGCCAATTCATCTGCAAATATATCCGCCTTGTGACGAGGTCCTTCAAATGACAATGCAGTCCACTTTTCAGGTTGAGGAGGACTCCCGCCTTCATTTTCCCATATTTCTGTTTTCGTTATTGTTATAAGATCCAGAACCTTCTCACTTGTTAAACTCTCTTTAAGTAAAAGCCCCTTAAACATCAACTTTCCTCCACATCATTACAGATATTATCATAAACCAATAAAAAAGGAAATGGGAACAGACTAATCACAATATATAATAATAATTTTTCTCCATTTTGAAAATAATAGAATATAAAATTCAATTACTATATAAAATATCACACACCATACCAATACCATCAACCCAAAACACCTCGTTATTATCATTTATTGAATTGTTGCCATAAGTGTCAAATTTCAGGTTTGTTCATTTATGGATTTTCAAATTCTCAAAAGTTATGATATAATGTCCTCATGTATCATGATTATGCAAAAATGAAATATAAATTCCGGATATGCAAGAATTATCCTTCGGAGCTTTTTTCGAATGACACTAACTATCTTTATTATAAGAAATTAGTAATTTTTAAATGTGGCATACTCTTTACATAATAGATACATGACGCAGGCTGCGCCCGCACCCAGGCTGCGGACGCAACCCAAATAATTAATTTATGAGAAGGTTGCCGTTATGAAAATATTTGATTTCACGCGAACCTGCGTTTCGCTATTATTCCGGGTATAATTGGTCGAATTTATTCCTGTATACTGTCTCATAATGGGATCGTAAAAAAAATACAGGGATAATTTATATATTTTTTTTAATTAAACAAGGAGGAAAAAATGAAAAAAAGTTTTTTACTTGCATGCACTCTTTTGATCATTATTGCATCGGTTGTTTTTGCCGCTGATATCAAAGTGCAATACAGAGATGGTGATCATGAGAATGCCACTGACAATCATATTAAACCACATCTCAAGATTTTTAACAATGATGCAGAGAGTGTGAATTTAAAGGATGTAAAGATCCGGTATTACTATTCCAAAGAAACCCTGGCACCTGAAGCTTTTCATGTCGATTATGCGTATATCGGCGGAAATAATGTCACCGGCACATTCTTTAATGATTATGTGGAAATCGGATTTACTTCCGGCGCCGGAAGCATTGCCGGATTTAGTGATTCCGGTGAGATTCAGATCAGATTTAACAAAGAAGACTGGTCGGATTATAATGAAACGAATGATTACTCGTATAAATGTCCTGCCACAACCTATTCATTCTCCGAAAAGATAACAGTTTATCTTAAAGGTTTGTTGGTATGCGGGTTGGAACCGGGAGGAAGCACTTCCATACCGGCAACTCCTCTTCCGGGAATAACACCGGAACCAAGATTTCCCTTTATAGAATCCGACGGTATGGTCGTTCTCGAAGCAGAGCATTTTTCATCAACAACACCGGGAAGCGGCGCAGCAGCGAATTCTTCCTGGAAAGCAATCTCCTATTATAAAGATGCAAGTAACGGCTCGGCATTAGTGGCAAATCCGAATAATAATGTAAATGTCGGTGATACGACAAAGGGACCCGGATTAGGCTACCAGGTTTATTTTTCCGAAATCGGAACCTATTATTTCTGGGTACGAATGTGGGGCCCAACCGCATCTGACGATTCACTCCATTGCGGTCTGGACGGAATTCCGGCAAGCTACGGAAAGTCCGGTATGTCAATCACCAGTTATTACTGGAAATGGACGAACACCGCCCTCGGGTCCGTAACCGTAAATGTTGAAACCAGCGGACTTCATACAATCAATATCTGGATGCGGGAAGACGGTACCCGGATCGATAAAATTTTACTCACAACCGATTCCGGCTTTGTCCCGAGCGGACAGGGCCCTGCGGAAAGTCCGCAGGGTATTCCCGCTACCCCGGAACCGTCACCGATTCCTACCTCAAATGAACTTCCCAATACCGGCCTGGTTTGGATTCAACCCGGTTATAAAGCTGTAACGGAAGGGGAGGATTTTTCCCTTGAATTGAGAGTAAATTCAGGGGATCAAAAACTCGCGGCATATGGAATTGAAATCGAATATGATACTACAATTGTCGCAGTAGATACATCTCTTGGTAATCATGGGGTTGATGACGGTCCTGACGGATTTATCGCTGCCGTGAATGCCAACAATCCCGGAACTCTTATTATAAGCGGTTTTAATACTGATGGAACAGGACCCGGAGAAAATCTCCATGTTTTGACTCTCTATTTTACCGCAGTCTCCCCCGGGGAATCGATCCTGGTGTTATCCATCGTTTCACTTGTCAATCCGATGACACTTACTATCGGTAATCCAAGTGCTCTTAACGGAAGAGTAATTGTCGAAGCCCTTCCCGGCACACCGGTCCCGGCAGCGACTGAATTACCCCCAGCGGTCACAGCTTCTCCGGATGCAACTCCGTTACCATCGGAAACACCGGGTCCTACACAGGAACCACCAAATGATCCGGTAATAACTCCAATACCGGGAAGCATAAGCATTGGAGATGTAAATAATGATGGCATGGTAAATATTATCGACGCACTCCTCTGCGCCCAATATTTTGTCGGCTTAAACATATCCAACTTTATTCCGGCCAATAGTGATGTGAATTATGATGGTTCAATCACTATTGTAGATGCCCTTCTCATTGCACAATATTATGTGGGATTACTTGCTGAACTACCGGGACTAAACCCCACACCCGGAGGAGATCCTACACCACTACCGGCGGAAGGAGTCGGAAACGTATGGATAAGCCCGACCTCAATCGAAGTTGCCGAGGAAACATCATTTACAACAGAAGTTCATATCAATTCAGGCTCACAACGTCTTGCAGCATATGCCCTGGAAATAACCTACGATCCATCACTCATATCTCTTGATTCATCTGCCGCTGTCACAGACGGACCGAATGGTTTGTCTGCAACCATCACCAATACCAATACGCCGGGAACTCTTATTATCAGCAGTTTTGAACCTGCCGGAATACCGGTAACAGCGGATGCCTTTATTCTTGAAATTAATTGGTACGCTGCCGTCACCGGTACGGGAACGATAGATATTACGGTTCATGATTTGGTAGATGTTGATGCAAATGTAATTGGAATTCCAAACGGAACAGGCTCAACTCTTACGATACAATCAAAATCTATGCCGACACCAATACCCTCGGCCGGACAAGTCTTTCTTGTTCCTGCTTCTCAATCAGTTAACCTGGGTTCTGATTTTACTTCTGAAATACATATAAACTCCGGGGATCAGAGTATTGCTGCCTACGGAATCGATCTTACGTATGATTCAAATATACTCCGGCTCGTAACCTATGAAGCCGGACCGGATGGATACGTTGCAGCTGCAAGCGCTTCAACTGTCGGGACAGTAAGAATGAGTGGTTTTGATGCAATTGGAACCGGACCAGGAACGGACCTGAATTTCCTCAGACTCTCCTGGACAGCTATTGCCACCGGTACTTCAACTATTCAGATAATCGTAAATACGCTTGTGTCTTCCGACTCTGTCACAGTGGGAATTCCGTTTGGTATAGGCGGAACAGTAATAGTTCAAGCAGCGACTCCGGAGCCGGATTTTGTTGTCCAATACCGATGCGGAGTTACCTCTGACCTGACAAATATGATCCGTCCATATCTTAATATTAAAAATGCAGGAACAGAGACTGTTCCGTTAGAAGAATTAACCCTCCGTTATTATTACACAAAAGAAAGCGCGGTTAATGAAGAAATCATCGTGGATTATGCTGCTTTTGGAAAGGAGAATGTAATCGGTACCCTCGCAGACGTTTATATGGAGATCGGTTTTACTCCGGAAGCAGGTAGTCTTAAACCCGGATCAGAAACCGGACAGATTCTTCTTGGTGTAATGAGGCATGACAGCGATCCTTATGACCAATCAGATGATTATTCCCATGACCCGGCATACACAGAATTCGCAGATTACGATAGAATTACCCTTTACAGAAATGGCATATTATCCTGTGGCGTCCCCCCATCAGCCTCTACACCCGACCCGACTCCGATTGTTACGTCAACTCCAACGGCAACTCCAACAACAACACCGACACTCACTCCGACACCGACTTCCACACCCTCGCCAATACCCGATCCCACCGAGGTCCCGCCTCCGGGAACCGGTGATGTCTATTTTGTCCCGGATACCAAAACAGCGGATGAAGGAGAACATTTCACCACTGAAATACATATTAATTCAGGATATCAGAAAATCGCGGCATATGGCTTTTTTATCTATTACGATAAGGATGTTGTCCAGGTTGATACGGAACAGGGAAAAAATGGAGTCATAGAAGGACCTTATGGGTATATTGCCGATGTAAATTCTCTTGCCGGCGAATTAAGAATTACAGGATTTAATTCCATTGGAACGGGACCGGGAAGCGATCTCCTTTTCCTGACAATTTACTGGGTCGCTGTCGCTCCGGGAACAACTCCTATCGAATTTGAGGTTGATACCTTAATTGATAATACATATTATGATATCGGTACCCCTGTCGGAAGAGATGGCAACGTCACTGTCATCGCAACAACCCCAACACCGGAGCCATCACCAACACCGGATCCGACAGCAACACCTGAACCGGTTGAAGGCGTGGGAAATGTATGGGTCTCCCCATCTTCCATTTCCGTGGATCCGGGAGATCTTTTCACCACCGAAATCCATGTAAATAGTGGAAATCAAATGGTCTCAAGTTATGGATTTGAAATTACCTTTAATCCCGCAATCATCAGTTTGAATGAATCCGTGGGAGTTCAAGGTGTCGAAGAAAGCGATGAGGGATTCTTAAGCACCATCAAAGTAAATCCCGGTGTATTACGAGTGAGCGGTGTTGATTACGGTGCAGGACCTTCCCCGGATATTCTCTTTTTGACGATTAATTGGAAAGCCCTTGCTTCCGGTACATCACCCATTGATCTGACAGTCGAATCTCTCACTGATAATAGATATTTAAATATCGGCACCCCGAATGATTTAGACGGAACAGTCACAGTAACAGGCTCGACAATAGACCCGGACGCAGGCCTGGTATGGTTTTATCCGGAAGAAAAGGTCATCAGGTCAGGTGTAAGCGGGTCCATAGAACTCCGTCTCAATTCCGGAAACCAGAAGGTTGCCGCATATGGCTTTGAATTATATTTTGATGAGACCATCCTGGAAATCAATACTGAAATGGGAAATAATGGCGTGGAGGCTGGTGCTGATGGTTATGTCACCGCAGTAAATCCGGGAAATCCTGGTGTTATTATCTTTAATGGGTTTGATGTCTTTGGAATAGGACCTGGCGATAACCTGCACCTGGTAACAGTACATTTTAATGGGATCAAAGCCGGACAATCAGCATTAACCCTTGAAATTGATACCCTGATTGATGCCGAATATAATGATGTGGGAACACCTCACTCAATACCCGGTACTATCAAGGTCATGGCTGTTGATGGTCCGGATGATACTCCCGTTCCTACAATTGCCCCGACTATTGTTCCGACAACAGCACCGATCATAACGGAGGAACCTACTCCGGTACCTACATATGAGCTGACCGAAGATGTGGGTAAAATATGGTTTGTTCCTTCTACTCAGACGATGACTACAGGCTCATCAACGACAACCGAACTTCACATAAATACCGGCAACAACCGTTTGGCAGCATATGGCATTGATATCGCATTTGATTCATCTATAGTTGATGTTAAGACAAACATTGGTATTAATGGAGCAGAGGCAGGTGCGGATGGTTTTGTGACAGCCGTTGCGTATTATGATGGATTACTCAGGACCTCGGGATTTGATGTATCCGGTACAGGACCAAAAGATGATTTACATTTTCTTACCATTCACTGGATAGGTATCGGTCCCGGGACCTCAGAGTTAACGATGGAAATCCGTGATCTCACAAATGAAGCCTATGCAACAATCGGAAATCCGACAGGTATACCCGGAAGCATTACAGTAGTCGGGGATTAACACCTTTTTAAAAATGATAATACAGGGAGCAGCTTCAAAACGCTGCTCCCTTTTTATTTATCTCTGTAATGACAAAAATGCCGCAATCGGATTCTTGTAATGACTATAATCATTTAAAAAAAATAAATTGTTTTTAACCTCATTTCTTATATAATGTACGGTGTAAAGCAAATTATCATAAGGAGGATATAATTGACTGAACGCCATCAAAAAGCAGTTGATGAACTTATCAGGATCCATGAACATAACCCGGAGAACATCGCACTCATAATCAGCGGCTCCCTCGCCACAGGATGCGCCCGGGAAAATTCGGATATAGATTTATACCTGGTCGTCACCGATGAAAAATTCGACCGGATTAAAAAGGAAAATGCCTTCTTTTACGGCACCTGGGATCCCACAAGATTTTCGGGTATTGAGATTGATGGTAAAATTATAGATATGCAATTTTTACGGGAAGCTGTGACACATGGAAGTGAACCGACACGGGCTTCCTTTGAGAATGCATATACAATTTTTTCCCATAATCCGGAAGTGGATGATATAATAAAAAAGATCCCATTTTATCCTGAACATGAGCAAAAAAAACGTATAGAAGCCTTTTATGCCTATGTAAAACATTACCGGTATATCGGTGAAGATGCATTCCGCAGAAATAACCTTTTTCTCTCAAAACATTGCGTCATGGAGCTCATCTTTTTTTCGGGACGGTTAGTACTTGCCCATAACCGGATTTTATTTCCCTGTCATAAATCATTATTCAAGGCGTTAAAAAAATGTAAAGAAATGCCGGAAAGATTTATTGAAAAATCCTATGAACTCCTGGAAAACATACATCCGGATTTGATGATTCGCTACTATGAGCATGTTACCGATTATTTTAAAGCCTATGATTTTCCCGACGAAGAACGGATCGGGCTTATTTTAAAGAATGAATGGACCTGGTACATGAAAAACCTGACAATCAGCGAATGGTAAAGTAATCCGTCTTAATCTGCCGCAATCATTAAAAATCATCATCTCCGAAAAAATCATCATCCGATGTACTGGCAACAGGAACAGAGCCTTCGTTTCTTTTTGCATAAAGTTTAAAAATATACCCCAGATCCGCCAGTCTGGAATTTATATCAGCCTTGGAAAATGAATTAAAAAAATCAGTGGTTGTATATCCCGCACGGATGTTCCCTTTCCCGAATCCCTGGTCATGATATCGTTTTAATTGAGAAAGCCTGAAATAAACATGTTTAAACCAGAAGAGGGTTTTTTGAATCTCATAAATATATCCGATAATTATCTTTTTTTCTTTTAATATTTCCATGGTAGATCCGATTTTACCTTTTCTGTCTTCCGCTTTCCATTTATTGATAATAGTAGTCTCTTTCATCATATTATCATATGCTGTGGTAAACTGATCTATCCTCTTTTCGTATTCTCCAACAAATTTCTTTATTTCCGCAAGGGCGTCACTTTTAAGAAGCCGCACCTTCTCATCATACCAGTTTTCCAGATAATCATCCGCAGTCTCCGCGGGTACATCCAATCTTCTCATTCCCCCGCCGCCTGCTTTTTCCACGACTTTTCCGGGTTGAGCAACAAGGGATTTTCCCGCCGCATCATCACCACATTCTACTTTGCCCGAAGTACATGTAATCAAAGCATCACCGGTGGGAAGGGTCGCAACGGTAAATGTCGTACCCCGGACACCCATGGTCGCCTCGCCGGTGGTAACATCCAGACCCTTATCACGGGTTATTGCATCAACCTTTAAAGAAATGGAGCCCGCAAGAACATCAAAGGTAGTCATTTCCATGGCTTCCAATTTATTAATCTCGAAACTGAAGATTGTATTTTCCATTATAGTAATTGATGATTCCGGGCACCGGGAGGAATATACTTCGATTTCCGCGCTGCTCCCTTCACCTGTCGAAACAAGATCATAATTCTGAAGCTCAAAGCCCTCCTCAAGATCATCTGCCATGGAACTTCCATTTCTTACAAGATCAACATTGCCATCCATATATGTAATCACACCCTCACCCTCAGGGCCTAATTCCTGCCTTACATTCTCCGGAACAACAGGTTTTGATGATGTTTCAACAGGTTTTGTCGATGTTTCAACAGCTTTTTCCGTGGGAATGATTGTCCCGGTATCCTTGTTTTCCGGGGAATTCACCTTTTCCTCCTGAGACTCCCGGGAATCTTCATTCGTCACAGGATCGAAAGCCTGTTTCTGAGTATCCCGGGGGATCCTCATATCATCCCCTTTATCTTTCTTCCCGGAACAAGCTGTAAAAGAAAAAATGCAGATTATTAAAATAATACATATTATTCTCTGTTTCATATCATGGTCCTTTAAATACTGATATTTAAGCTTTTTACAAAAGGCTTAAAAAAAAATAGTCCTCGGTTTCATAGGTTGATTCTTTCATCAAAACCTCATTTTTATACAAAAAATTTAAACAATTGAGAGGGCGTTGTCAATAACGAGTTAGAAATGGCGGGATTTATTTTACATTTAATGAAAAAAAAAGGGTTGGTTCTCTATCGTTTTCAGAACCAACCCTCATAATTACTCAAACTCTTTTATAATATCAATTCGGCTCTCCCTGTCTATTTATGATGATGATGGTGATGATAAAAATGGAATGGATCAAAGAGAGTTAGTTTAGCAGCCGCATTGAAATATTCACCTGATTTTAACCTGCCAACCGCATAGAGAGTGTAGGATCCTTCTTCCTTAAGTAGATCAAGAAGGTACCTCTTGAAAAAAACTGAAACAATCTTTACTTTTTTTAACTTTTCAACATAACATTTAAATCCCTTATTCTCCATTAATTTCGTTGTATTTTTATCTTTATGATGATGGTTATTTTTCAAATATGGGAAGATTCTATCATAGAAGGATTCAATGGACTCTCCGTCTTTTGTGAAAAGCTGTATTCTAAAACTATCATCAATATCTTCTCTCTTAATTTCAGCAGGAAGTGTAATCGTCGTATTAAAAAGCCCCCAGCATCCCCTTGTATTGATTTTATTTGGCCACAACCACATGGTTGCAGGTATCGCATCAGTTACCGTGACTGTTACCTCATCCGGTTGTGAACTATTTACCGTATCATCAACAACAAGAGAGATCGTATGAATACCAGCCGCAAGAATTACTTCCGGAGCGGGTCCTTCCGCGATAAGGACCTCATTTTCGTACCATTGGTACGTTAACGGATCCGATTCAGGATCAGTTGAAGCTGCGCCGTCGAGAGTTACCTTGGCTTCAGGGAGACCGTAGGCTCCGGCAAAAACCGAGATGTCTTCACCCGCATTTGCGGTGGGAGCGCGGTTGAGGACTTGGATTACGACATCGTCCCAGTCTTTTTCGCCTTTTGAATCCTCGACAACGAGAACGATTGTATGTGAGCCAAGACCAAGAGTAATCTCAGGAGTTACTCCTTCTGCAAGTAAAACACCAGTAATAGAACCAGCATACCATTTGTAATTGAGTTCATCATCCTCAGGATCAGAAGAACCTGAACCATCAAGATTTACAGTTGCTTCAAAATTTGTGGAAGCTCCGGCATAGTGGACCTGGTCATTACCAGCCTCTGCATTCGGTGGTCTGTTTGTTAAAATTCTAATTCTTCTTGTTTTTACATTTCCATTTGCAGAAGTGACTTTAATTTCACCTTCTCCGGGACCGATAAAATTTGCCGGTACTGAAATATAGCAATATACCATAGTTGAAGAATTTTCATCGATAAGAGTATTATATTCAAAATTTATATCCTCTATAGCATTAATGATAACACCATTTGATCCTTGGATATTTGAACATGTTACACTCACATTTCTCATTTCAACATCTGTTGCTAGATTTTTTATTTCAAATTCAATAGGTACTTCATTCGTGGTACCAGGCTTAAACCATTCCCTGATCATTGTTTCATCGATCCAGGTTACAGCTGATTTTTCAAGCGGTTCATTATACATCTCCATACCTTCAATATTTACCAATTTGGCATAACAATGTGTTACCTGATCTTTTTGAATAGGTTGGTCATTATAGGAAATATTTTTAATAACCTCATCTCCCCTAACTAATTTAACATCAAGATCAAAGGTTCCTGTTGAAGTTCCCTGTATTTCCACTCTTAGTGAATCCGGTTGTGCATTTTTTATTTTAACAACCTGTGCATATCCATAACATTCAGGAGGATTTGCCTCCGGAATAATTCCATCTTCAAATTCATTAAAAGTTGCCTCGCGTATAAAATTACCATATTGATCTTTTTCATATATCTTATAAGAAGATCCTGGAATCTGTTCCTGAGCAAAATAAATAGTTTTTTCAACCTCTTCATCTCCGACCATTTCGCTATAGGTAAGTTTCTTTCTTCCAACATGTCTGGCCTCATTATCATAGATATGAAGATCAGAATAAGACATAAGTGAAAATGCGAGTGTAAAATCCTCCGGTCCATTCTCATTCGCTTCCCCGGGCAGTCTCTGAATCCGCAGTGTATTGATATTCCAGGCAGTATTAAGCTGAATCGCACCTGCAGTACTAAGAATAGCTCCACCATGTACTCCATTCAAACCTTTTGTAGGCCATGAACCATTTATTTCCTGTCCAGTTGTTATATTTGATCCGGCAAAATTATTTCCATTAATGAGAAAATCACACATCTGTGGATACCACTGTATATCTTCTCTGGTTGGAAGAACAATTTGATCCTGTCTATTCATGGCAAGTGCTTTAGCGAGGGTATAAGTAAAATAATATGTTCCAGCATACGAACTCCCATTAAAACTTCCCAAACCATCCAAATATGTTGCTGCCGCTGAAAGAGCGTCCGCCGCATGGCTTGAACGCAAAATATCAGCCGAAGTAGGTACATAATCAGGTTCCTTTATTTCAGGACCACCTGTAGGATATCCGCACATTGCATAGGTCCATAATGCTGCAGCCGTCATAGTAGATTCATATGAATCCTTTCCACGATAACCATGTTGCCCATTATCATTTCTTGTTGTCTCCAGCCATTTATCCACACATTTATTTAATGTACCATCGTCTATTGTAGGTGTATTTTCAGGATCCCATAAATCGAGTTCGCGACTATCCTCAAAAACACGGAAGGTGTCATTTGCAACCCGGACACCCATTATAGCAAATTGTGTATTTGAATTATCAGGATTTGCAGCATAGGTTAGATAACCAAAGCCACCTTCCCATGCAGGATTTGTCATTGTCGTAATCGATTGACTATCCATTTGGCCGCAAATAAAAAAATTGCGGAGCTTTTCCAGGGCATCAAGAATAGTATTTCTATCGGCAATAGTAATTGTCGGGTTTCTGGCGGCAGCAGCGAGCGGTAAAATAGCGCTTGAAGTATAATAAGTTCGCATTACGGCCGATACATCTGGAGGATTATTAATCCAGCTTACAGAAAGAGTACCGTAAACATCATCATTAAAATCTACTGCCGGTACATGTACCTGTTCTAAGAGATATTTAATTGCTTTTGAAACAACCCAATTTCCTTTTATAAGACCGGGTTCCGAAGCTTCGGCTAAAACCGAATCATAATAATAACCACTGTTTAAAAGAGCGAGTGCGGAAAATGCAGTTACAGAAGCATTATTTGACCATGAACCATTTTCTAACTGCTGGCCGTCCTGTAAAAGAAAATTTATTCCTTTTTGTATATTTACCTCAATTCCGTCTTGCGCTTTTTGACGGAGAGTCGGGTCTCCCAATATTGTCATTCCATATGCAATACGTCTATAATCATTTATTAAAGGATTTTCATTTTTTAAGGTTTTCATCCATTGTAAAAATCCATCGCCAATAGTTCCTGTTGAAAAATGAGAACATAGATCAGAAGCATATTCAGTAAGACCCCCGGATTTTGTACTCCCGATAACTGTTAGTATAGTATTTGTATTATTGAATAAATATTTTCCTCCGATATAATCTTGTTCAATATATCGGTTAATTGAGGATCCTATTACATCAAGAATTTTAGTTCCATAGCTTCCCGTAGGTAAAGAAGATGAATTTATAACATCTGTAGTTGAAGCTTTGTTATCTCCAAAATGATGATATAAGGAACTGGAACGGACACCAATATGTACCCATTCATATTTAGTAGAATTTATAAGATTACTAAAATAATTTGCCCGGTCTGTAGGAGGGGGAGTTGGTTTAATTACATTATCTGCTCCATATATATCATCAAGTCCGGTCTCTAAATCACCGGAACTCAATGTTGATGAGTTATCTTCATAATAAAGTGCACCATAATCTGAGATTGAGTAATTATTCCTTACTGCTAAATTCTTATTCATAATATAATCTCTTACATATGCAGCTTCTGTTCCACCACCAAGAGTATTAGCACAAATTCTTGCTACCCATATCTCTGCTTCAGTATTTCCCGTACCAGGATTATGTGTATCAAAAATTTCATCTGCACCACCTACTTCTTCCGGATCGGTTGTTTTATTGTCATATCCTAAATTATCTTCCCATGTACCATCCATATCCATAAAAAACAAATCACAGGGAAATTCAACATAATTTACTCCATACCGGACAGGTGTCGGTTCAGGTGCGGGAGGTTGGGCGTACATTCGTTCAAAATCATTATTAAATTGAAACCATGCACTTGGAAGTTTTCCGATAAAAATACACCCATTTAAGCCATTCTCGTTTCTGTATACGCTAATTTGCTGCCGAAGTGAAATTACTCCACTTTTGTTAAAACCATTACTACTTGTATAAAGAACAATATCATAGCCTTCGAATGCCAGTTGGTTAGTATAATTGTCCACCTCAGTTTCTACTGACGGATAAAGACCGGCATTAACTATTACCATGATTGTCCCTTGTACCGGAGGAGTAGCAGTTTTTGTTTTTAATGGTAAATTTGTAAAAACGAGACTCGATTTTTCTTCTGTTGTTAAATTTGCAACATAATCACTATAAAAAAGTGGATTTTGTGTGTCATATGGGTCAAACCAAGCACGATCATCCCGGATTGGTTCCTGCCCATATAGCAATGAAGTAAAAAATACAGAAAATAAAAATAATAATAGCCCACATTTTATTAAATTAATACAAAAATTACTATTTTTTTTCATTTTTGTCTCCTTTTGAATTAAATTATACATAATATGTCCCTCGATAATAAGGACATCATTCTATCATAAATACTTTTAATTGTCAAGTTTTTTTATTAATTAGTATTTTTCCTTGACACTTCAGCAAATGAGGTATAAAATAATTAAGGATGTTTTCATTTAATTTTATGAATAAATAAGATGGAAACTATCATTAATCTTAAAGTATTAGGAATTAAAATGAAAAATATTATTTTTTTTAATTGTTCACTGCTTATCTTCTTTAGTATAATAGGTTGCAATACTCCCGATAAAGAAAAACCGGAAACCTATTCTGCTACTATCGCCGTAGTAAATAATGATAGCGAAGAATACCGTCTTTATATAGGATTAAATGATAATTTATACAATGCAGAGACCCTCCTTACAAGCTTACCGGACGGTGAAATCGTTATTCCAAGTATTTCAGGAGGAACTACGGAAACCTATGAACTGGACCTCGGTACAAATCCTTCCCTTGCAAAAGACTGGATATTGGAAGTTGCTGACCCATTCTTCGAGGGAGAGTGGTCTATTGTCCTATGTACTATAGATACGGATGCAGATGGCTATAATTTCGAAGGAAATGAATCCTATACAATTACAATTGAATCAACATCCAATATTTCAATTCAAATGGATACATAAGAATAATAGTACTCAAATTTTTGTAACTATAGTATGATATAATGAAAAAGCTGAATCTCTTTTATAGGAGTAAAATATGAAATGTATTTGTTTTTTTCTTTGTCTTACAACTTTTTGCTTTATCTTTCAGGGATGTGATCCTTCTGGTAATACCGACAGTTCTATAACACCCACGCCAACCCCCGAAGATACGCCAACTCCAGAAGATACGCCAACTCCAGAAGATACACCAACTCCTATATATTCTGTTACTATTTCCGTAGTAAATAATGATAGTGAAAAATATAGGCTTTATATAGGGCTAAATGATAATTTATACAACGCAACGACACTCCTACCGAGTTTACCGGATGGTGAAATTGTTATTTCAAGTATATCCGGCGGAACTACTGAAACTTATGAACTAGAACTTGGTATAAATCCTTCTATAGCAAAAGACTGGTTATTGGAAGTCGCTGATCCATTCTTCGAGGGAGAGTGGTCCATTGTCTTATGTACTCCGGTTTCCGATGCAGATGGTTATGTTTTCGTGGGAAATGAGTCGTATACTATTACTATTGAATCAACATCGAATATTACTATTCAAATAGATCCTTCAAAATAAAGATATCTGGATGTAAATGATAGAGAAAGATGTCTCATCCGTTTGCCTAACTATGAATAGATCTTAAGGAGAAATTAAATATGAGAGTTAAAATAGCTAATAAAATTGGGATTTTTTTTATTATCGGATTTTTCTTTATATTTTCTCTACAATGCAGTCAAGTGGACATTTTTCCCCAACTTACAACAGATAATATTCCACCATCAATAGAATCCTATTCACCCGGAAACAATGCAACTGGCGTTTCAATATCTTCTATAGTGAAAGTAGTTTTTTCAGAAGAAATGGATAAAGAATCCACAAATTTTGCATTTAAGCTATATAAACAAACCCTTACAGGTGAAGAGCTTGTAGTTGGAACTATAACCTGGCAAAATGAAGGTAAAACACTTATTTTCACACCGAACATAATTCCCGGAAATCCGGGTCAACGATTAAAAGTAATCACTGAATACAGAATATCTGTATCTACCGCAGCAAAGGATAAAAATACTAATCAGTTGGAAAAAGAGGGTTCGAGTACTTTCAGAACAATCGGAAATATTTTACTTACAGCAGGATATAGGAATTCTCTTGTTTTAAAAAATGACGGCTCTGCATGGTCATGGGGGGGAAATGACGAAGGGCAAGCAGGACAAGGCCCGGAAGCCTTGAGTATAATCCATACTCCAGGGCAAGTTCTCGCTCTCGAAAATATTACCACTGTTTGCGCAGGTGAAAATCATTTGCTGGCTATAAATTCTAATGGAGAGATATTTACCTGGGGTTATTATGCAGATAATGTTCTTGGATACACAATTGGAAATAGTCAATCTATTCCGGTTAAAGTCGATAACATAATAAATGTGGTTACTGGTTGTGTCGGTTCACAACATACGGTTGTCGTTGTCGAGGAAGATGATACAACTCATGTATATACTTGGGGAGCTTTATCATATGGACGGCTTGGAAACGGAATAAGAGATGGCGTCGGTTCAACATATGTACCGCAATTAGTACTCATAGGGCCGGATGAACCATTAATAGATATTATAGCTGTAGCTTCGGGCAGATATTTTACTATTGCCCTGGATACCAGTGGGAATCTATGGGGTTGGGGATCTAATGATGTAAGACAATTAGGGAGAACCGATATCGCTGATTATATTGAATATGCAGTCCCGTTAAACATCGGTGTTACAGAAAAAAGTACTAAAATTATTGCCAGCAGGTATCATTCATCAACTTTACTTGAAAATGGTCAAATCGTTTCATGGGGTGCAAATGATTATGGGCAACTTGGCAGTAATCAATCGAGTGATTTACCATTTTATCCACCGGAATATGTAAAAAAAATTGACGGAACAGTATTAACAAACGTCATAGATATTGCTTCGAGTTGCAGAACGAATTCCGCTTTAGCGCTATGCGAAGATGGAACAGTATGGGCCTGGGGATATAATAATAATGCCCAGCTGGGAATTGGAAATAAAGATACTAAAATCTATGCCATACAGGTCCCGAACCTCAGCTCTATTACTGGTATTGCTATTGGGACAAATCATGGTTTGGCAGTAAATAGTGACGGGGAAGTATTCGGTTGGGGCTGGAATTTTTATGGTGCAACAGGGATAAATGATGAACTAAGAGATTTTCTTTTAACCCCGGAAAAAGTATTTGACTGTAGTTCTAAAAAATAATTTTTTATTCATAGACATAAGAAATTCTATTATGACCTCCTTGTATAAAAATTGCTTAAAATATTATTAATAAATCAATTTTTAACTTTGTAGCCAGATAAATGGTTTTAAAATCGGAAATTCTTGACAAAGAGAAAAAAGAGTAATAAATTAATATACATAAATGGACAAAAAAACTAATGCATTATAAAAAGAAAATAAATTCTTTACTTCTAAAGCAACCTGAAAAAATTAAAATTCAGAAAAAAGTCTTTTTGCCGGAAATAAAGTAGTTGTACCATAGAGGAGTCATCCACATGAACAAAAAATGCGATAAAACCCCGAAAGCAACCGAACCCCCCATTCCTCACCCCAAAACACTTCCGCCCCATTCCCCTCTCGCCCTTCTCTACGATATTACAACCCTCCAGCAGACAATCGGGAACCAGGAAGTGCAGCGGCTCATTCAAAACTCCGGTATCCTGGCAAAACTTTATGTCAATAATCCCCGTAATCCCTCTGAACAGGAAGCAGACAGAATCGCGGAAAAAATTGTGCAGATGCCTGCTTCAGATTTGAAAATTAAACCCCCGAATATCACCCGGCAGCAGAGCAGTCCTCCGGCAGATACAAATACCGTTTCCGAATTAATCGAATCGGATATAAAAGCCCTGGAAGGAAAAGGAACTCCCCTCCCCAAAAGTGTGAGGGATTATTTACAACCCCGCTTTGGTGTAGACCTTGAGGATGTCCGTATTCATACAAATTCCAACGCGGACAGGCTCGCCCGGGCGATAAAAGCCCGTGCTTTTGTACACGGAGAAAACGTGGTTTTTGAGAAAAATCAATACAATCCTGATACGAAAGAAGGTAAAAAGCTGATAGCCCATGAAATAACTCATGTTATTCAGCAAGGTGCCGTGAAACGTTCCGGTGATAAAAATAATACATCATTAATATCTGCGAAAAACAATTATTTTGACTATACAGGCACTAGTCCCGGTGATTCTTTAAAAATGGATGATACCACTACATTAAGCTATCTCGCTGAAACAGGACAACTTGATATCATGAAGTACACGTATTTCAACGAACCGGCAAGAAAAAAATCAATAGCAGATATTGAGAAGAACAAACTGGCATATATTCCGGCATTACCTTTTCATGAAAAAAAATATAATCCCTTTGGATTGACATTTATCCATGGCTCTAATTACATCCACTTCACCAAAGATAAGCAAAAGGAACCGGAAAAATATTTTTTGATTTGGACCAAATTGGAAAATGGGATCGCCACAGTGCTGGATTCCGTAGAATTTAAAGCAGGGACAAAAATTTCCTTTAAAAATAGATCACTCAGCATTGATGAAATGTGGGAATATGCAAAAACATCCCGGGAAGAACATTTAGGGCTTGATAAAGACTGAAAACAGATAAGTGCCTGGTTAACTTTGTGTAACTATGCCTTCGGAATTACTTCAAAAGAATTCAGCGGCTCTCATTTACGAAATCCTGAAAAAGGAGGAATTTATAGTATTGGGGATATTCTTAAGAATATGTATAGTAATAAGAATAATACGGAAGAGTATGTGTATGTTGAGACGGATTGGGAAATGGCTACAAAATATGCAGACAAAGGCGGATATGCTGTTGCATTAAATGCATCTAAAAAATGGCATGGTGCGACAATGCTTGGCTTTGGTGAAAATGGTATACCGCAAGTTTTTAACGCGGGATGGGCAAACTGGGGAACCGGACGAATGAATCTTGGAGCAGCAT
>JAFGRV010000556.1 GCA_016934975.1 Spirochaetales bacterium
AATCAAGCTCCGTCCCTCTGTCCCCCCGAGGTCGCCGAGTCCACGCCGCAATCGAGCTCCGTCCCCACCCCCCCGTCTTAAAAAATTATTCTTGACAAATGAATTTACAAAGCCAATAATTTTAGTAATGTATCATTATAAATTAAGAATTATCATGGTTTATGATTTAATGAGTATTTCTGTTTATTTCATTTAAATACAATTATGAAGTTAACAGTTTTTATAATGAGGTGAATATGCTTTCAGAGATTATTAGCAAAATAAAAGATAATGTCGTCATTATTAAAAATCCTGATGGTGGGAGTGGCACCGGAATTGTACTTGATGCGCGTGGTATTATTGTAACCAACAGTCATGTCATCGCTCATTGTCAGGAAGTGGGTATACGGACAAGCGCTGGAGAGGCGTTTCTCGGCAGAGTGTTATCGGCAGATAATACTGTTGATTATGCATTTATTGTCTGTAGAGATATTAAACAGTCGACTTTTCCGGTTCTTTCCGAGAGACAAGATATTCTGGAAGGAGAAGATGTCGTTGCAATAGGTCATCCATATGGTTATGATTTTACCGTTACGAAAGGTATCATTTCCGCTGCACACAGGGACATCAAAGGGGTGAATTTTATTCAGACTGATGTCCCTATCAACCCGGGTAATTCAGGTGGACCCCTTCTTGATGCAAGGGGAGAAATACTCGGGATTAATACAATGTTTATCATCAATGCCCAGAACCTTGCTTTTGCGGTTCCTATTCACTATGTCATTAAAGCATACAGGGATCTTCCCCCGGAACACCTTTGGGAGGAAGGATCCTTCTGTTCTTCCTGCGGGAGAATGAACGAAAAAGATACAAAATACTGCAAATACTGTGGTGATGATATTCAGACGGATATGAATAATAATATTATCTATGAAGATACGGGTATTTGTATTAAATGCGATCATAGAAATCCCCGGGATGTGCTTTATTGTACAAAATGTGGATCGGATCTGGTAATCAGTGAACTGACGAAGAAAAAACTTACGAAAAAAAAAGATGATATTGCACCGGATATGGTTTTAACATGTTCAGAATGTGGACATGAAAACAAGGGTAAAAAGTTTTGTACTAAATGCGGAGCAAAACTTTCTCCCTCCCATACATCAAAATAATATAAGGAGATTATAATGCCAAACGATTTTGAAAGAACAGGAATGGCCCCAAAGCAGGCAACAATCGATATGATTGAAAAATTGCTTAAAGAATGGAATATAGACCCTGTACAAGTAAAAGATAAAGAAAAAGAAATGTGGTATCTTGTCCAGGGTTCGGCAAAATTCCATATTGAACTTTTTAAATTTAATAAAGGCCCTCAAATCGGGGATGTAGATTGCGTTGAGGTTGGCGGAATAATAATGAAACTCCCACAAGATAATTTTCTTCCTTTATATAGAAGACTCCTGGAACTCAACTCTTCCTCCGTTGGTGTGTATTTTGCAATCCGGCGCAATCTTGTCATGCTTCTTGCAACAAGAGAACTCGCAGGTTTGGATTCCGTTGAATTGAAAACCATGGTAGATGAAGTTCGTTATTTCTCCGATTACTGGGATGATAAACTTATAGAAGAATTTGGCGGATCAAAGTAAAAGACTACCTTCACAGTCCGTTCCGTGAACGGCGGTAGATTTCTTTTGATAGTAAAACTCCGGGAATAATAAAATCCTTAAATAAAAACGTCTTTTCTCATTTTAGCGGAAAAGACGTTTTTTGAAAGTCTTTTCACTTCAGGATATTCTACAATACGCTATCAAATAAATGAAAGATAAATATATTATGCAATCGAGGGGGTTCCATCCTCTTCAAAAAAACTCTTGAAATTATGCTTATTTTCTCATATAAATATAATGTATTCAAACAAGTATACTAAAAATATCAGATGAGTATTATGAGTAAGTGACTATTCGACTCGATGGTAAGGAGGAGAGAGTGGGAAAACTTGAAAACATACAAGATAGACTAAATCAATATTTACGAAAAAAAAATCTTCCAAAGATTGAAAAACAGGCAACAGATATTACTATGCTTTTTGAGCTTACACTCCGGTCAGTATGGACTTTAGAGAATAAAGAACAGAGAGAATCAATAGCTGTTGAGATTGCTCAGGCTCTAAAACCATATTTTGGGGGCAAAAAAATAGAAGATGCACTGGATGATATTACGGCAAAACTTGAAAAAGAAAGAGTTGAGGCAGAAATTGAAGCAAAGGAAGATGCAGAAGAAGAAAAACTTAAAAATTTAAAAGAGCGGATAAAAGATCCGAATTATGTACCAACCTTCGAAGAACTTATGAAAATCAAAAAGGAAAAGGAAGAAGATTAATTGAAACAAAGTACAAATAAAGTTCTCACGAAAGAAGAAGGTATGGTTTTCACCGCAATTGAATTCGCGGCAAAAGCACATAACGGACAATTTAGAAAAGGAACTCATATACCATATATATTTCATCCCATGGAAGTAGCGAAAATCCTCATTGAATATAATTATCCTCAGGATGTTGTTATTGCAGGGCTTCTCCATGATACGATAGAAGACACTTCGGTTACTGTCGAGACTATACAAAAAACCTTTAATAAGAATATAGCACAGCTTGTTGTCGGTGCTTCAGAAAAAAATAAGCAAGACACCTGGGACAACCGGAAAAAAGAGACACTTTCAACATTAAAAACAGCTCCTCATGATCTTCTCGCTTTAGCCTGTGCCGACAAACTGAATAATATAATAGCCATTAAACGGGATTATGAAGAATTTGGAGATAAATTATGGGAGCGGTTCAATCAACCGGGAGAAAAACAACAATGGTACTATACAAGCCTAAGCGATCTATTTCGTGAACGAATGAAAGAATTTGATACCTTTCCCATGGCACATGAATTTATAAAGACTGTTAAAGAAGTTTTTAATCACAATAAATAATTAGAGAGACTATACCGAAAAACATTTGGTTTTTCGGTATTTCCTATAATAGTGGTTTTTCATTTCTTTATATCCGAAGGAAATAAACGAAACTGACAGTTTGTTGGGTGGGGAAAACCAATTAATTGGGAGTATAATATGTTAGATTTTCTTTATTCTATTTTAGTATACCTCGAATTAGGCATAGGATTATGTATTTTTATCATCCTCCTGTTTATTAGTGCTCCTTACGGCAGACATTACAGATCCGGATGGGGAATAAGTATTCCCGCAAGAGCAGCTTGGTTCGGAATGGAGTTTCCCGCCTTCGCAGTTATACTGATCTTTTTTATTATCGGAACAAGATATCTCCATCCTGTCAGTATTATATTTCTTATTATTTGGGAAATCCATTATATACAGAGAACCTTTATCTATCCTGCCCGTATTGTTGGCAAACCAAGAAATTTTCCATTACTCCTCGCCATATTTGCATTTATATTTAATGTGATGAATGGATTTATAAACGGATATTACTTGTTCTACTTACTATTTCCATATCCAATGTCATGGTTATATGATCCTAGATTTATAGCTGGAACATTACTCTTTTTTACGGGATTCTTTATCAACCTCAAATCAGATAATCTTATACGGAAATTAAAAATTAAAGGAAACGGTTCATATGTTATTCCGGAGGGCTGGCTCTATGAATTGATAAGCAGCCCCAATTACCTTGGTGAAATAATTGAATGGATAGGATGGGCATGTCTTACATGGTCATTACCTGGAGTTGTCTTTGCCATTTTCACAATCGCAAATCTCTTTCCAAGAGCTTTAAGCCATCACCGATGGTATAAGAAACAATTCCCGGAATATCCTGAAAAAAGAAAAGCTATTATTCCATTTCTCTTATAGACAAATTGATGTATCAACATTGAATAACCGTGACCCCACATCATGGAAAGGTAAAAAATAGTCTGAAAAATTGCATCGTAAAATTTTTCTTGCTTTTTTGGGGATAAAATGATATAGTACATTGTATTAATGTAAATAAAATAACGATATACGGCAAAAAATGGATTTGAATTATTTACTTATGCTGTAGTTTTTATTATACTGACAATCTTATAAATTGTCCATATTGCCAATTGTAGTATATTTGTCATTTCCTTTCACTATAAGTAGTTAAGGACACTGATAGGGTGACAGGAAATGACAAACTATAAACAGTTGAGTATAAAAATAATTATTCGCAAAGTTATTATTAGATAATGAAGCCTTAAGAAAAGGAAAGGAGCAATGAGATGCGCACTCGGCAAGCAGAGAAAGCTGTTGAAATACTCCTTGTAGAAGACCATCCCGGTGACATTAGATTAACATTAGAAGCACTTAAAGAGATTGACCTTCCGAATAATATGAATGTGGTAAACGATGGAACAGAAGCGATTTTATTTTTAAAACGAAAAGGTAAATACGAAAAATCACCCAGGCCGGATATTATACTCCTTGATCTTATGCTTCCGAGAATGACAGGACATGAGGTACTTGCGCAGATAAAATCGGATAAAAAATTCAAAAACATCCCGGTAGCGGTTCTCACATCCTCACAAAACGAGGATGACATTCTCCTCGCATATAAAAATAAGGTGAACTGTTATATTGTGAAACAACCGGATATTAAAGAACTTGCGGACAGTATCCAGAATTTCTGGGGATTCAGTCTTTTGGTAAAAGAAAATTTAAAATCTCCTGTGTAGCAGCGGTTCTAACGGACAGCGTTTTTAGCTGCTCCTTTCGTCCAATCATAACAGCATACTATAATAACTATAATAGAAAATATCATTATAGAAGGCAATTCTGTCCTGCAAATAAATCAGTTACCCCCCCACTCCCTCTATCACACGGAAACTACATCACCCAATTCCGGTACAGCAACATTCGTGAAATGCCGTTGTTTTAAATACTCTGCAAAGGAGAGGGAAGTTTCTTCTTCCCCATGAACGATAAAGGTGTGAGTCGGCGGTCTTTGCAGGTTATCAAGCCAACTGGTCATCTCATTTTTATCCGCATGAGCACTGAATCCATTAATTTTTTCTACACGTGCCCGGCGTTTATGTTCTTCGCCGAAAATCTTTACAAACGGCTCCCTATCAACAAGGCGTCTTCCCAAAGTGTTTGGTGCCTGCCAGCCGACAATCAGGATTGTATTATTCGGATTCTCCACATTATTGCGTAAATGATGAAGGATACGACCTGCTTCCGCCATACCGCTGGCACTAATTATGACTGCCGGTTCTTCCAGGTTATTCAATGCTTTCGATTCCGTCACCGTCCTTGTATATCTCATCATCTCAAAACCAAAGGGATCGGCATCTTTGCTCTCCAATAATATTTGATATGCTTCCTCATCAAAGGCTTCCGGATGAAGCCGGTAGATACCGGTTGTATCGATTGCAAGTGGACTGTCAACGAAGACAGGGAGGGTGGCTGGTAATTTTCCGGCTTTTACCAGATTCCGGATAGTATAAACAAGTTCCTGTGTACGTCCGACAGCAAAAGAAGGAACAATGACCTTACCGCCTTTTTCTATTGTTTCATTTATAATACTTTCAAGTTTTTCACCTGCCTGATCCGTTCCTTCATGAAGTCTGTCCCCATAAGTACTTTCCATAATGAGAATATCAGCCGTTTTAACAGGAACTGGGTCACGTAAAATAGGTCTGTCCGGTCTCCCAAGATCACCGGAAAAAAGAAGCCGGATCGTCTTTTTTTCTTCTTTATCCTCTATATCAAGGGCTACAATTGCCGAACCAAGAATATGCCCTGCATC
>JAFGRV010000557.1 GCA_016934975.1 Spirochaetales bacterium
CAAGGCCGTTACCATCCCGAAAATGACAATTTTAATAATTTCATCATCCGGCATAATGATTATTTTCATACCAAGACTGCTGGTAAAAACATTATACCCCGTTTCCATCAGTCTGAATTCCATGGCACTGAGTAATGATAATAAACCATAGCTTAAAGATATATATACTCCGGTAACGATAACGCTGGAAATGGAATTTCTCAGGGCGGAGAGGACTAAAAACACAAAATAGAGCAGGGGAGCCGCACCATGCATAACGAGTAATGTACTTTCCCCATGCAAAGAGATGATATAGATAACAATGGAAAGCAGAGTAATATCCAAAAACGGGACAAGGTACTTCATCCAGTCATAATATATCTTTTGTTTCGTAATCCTGATAATCCATAAGGAAAGAATTGTTGCTACGACAATACAAATAATTTCAATAAAAAAATCAACTTTTATTCCCGAGTCAATCGTTTCAAGCATTATGACAACAGCAAAAAGCAGGATCATCGCTATTACAAACAACCTTATAATGGCAATGGCTCTCTCACCCTGGATTCTCAAGTTATGAAGGTAAGGATTTGACTGTTGGTTCTCCGGGCTCTTCATACATAGTGAATTGTAATAAGTTTATGAAAAATAATCGAGTAAAAATTAGTAAAAGCTATCTTAAAAAGTGTTTTTAAAGATTGCTTGAATTATTTACTATGGGCTTTATAAACATTCCAGGCGGTTCGGACCATGGTCTGTACATCGGAATATTCGGGTTTCCACTTCAGGAGGGCCAGGGCTTTTTTTGAGGTGGCGCAGAGTTTTGCGGGGTCGCCGGGCCGTCTGTCCACAACCCTTGAAGGTACAGGTTTCCCCGTTATCTTCCTGGCCGCTGTCAACATCTCATTGACACTAACTCCCGTGTCACTTCCCAGATTGACAATAAAGCTTTCGCCTTTTTTGGCTAACAGGTCCATAGCCGAAAGATGGGCTCTGGCAAGGTCCGTTACATGGACATAATCCCTCACCCCGGTGCCGTCCTTGGTTTCATAGTCATCACCAAAGACAAGGAGTTCTTTACGTTTTCCTATGGCTACGTCCATGATGACAGGCAGCAGATTGGCCGAATTTTTTTCCAGTCCCTTTATCCTGCCCTCCGGATCGTAACCGGCAGCATTAAAATACCTGAGAGCGGCGAACCTGATATTTTTCAACTTGTCATACCAGTTTAAAAAACCTTCAATGGTAAGTTTAGTATAACCATAATAATTTTCCGGCTTTGTCGGATGTTTTTCGTCAATCGGCAAATATTCCGGCTCACCATAAACAGCCGCGGATGATGAAAAAACAAAGTTTTTAATACCTGTCTCACAAGCCGCATTTAATATATTAATGGTACCGCTGATATTGTTAACCGAATATTTTTCCGGCTTTTGCATGGATTCACCGGCCGCCTTGAATGCGGCAAGATGGACCAGGGCATCAAACCCCTTTTTCATTACACGGGTCAAACCTGAATAATTGAGAATATCATCCTTTATAAAAGAGACATCCTTAAACAGGTTTTGCCGGCAACCGGTTGAAAGATTATCATAGACGGTAACTGAATCACCCCTGTCAAGTAACGCCCGGGTCACATGGCTGCCGATGTACCCGGCACCGCCGATAACAAGGACTCTCATTTTATCTATTGTACCGGGCATTTCCCCGTCTTTCATATCTGCCTTTGTAAAGAACCCGGATCTTCTTATACAGACCATCTCCTTCACTTACCGTTTCAATATCATTCCTTTTATTCAAGGTTGTATGAATGAGCCGCCGTTCAAAGGGATTCATTGCTTCCAGTAAAACGGAATTCCGGGTTCTACGGACCTGCTCCGCCACCCTGTGAGCTAAAGAAATCAGGCTCTTTTCCCTTCTTGAACGGTAATCCTCTGTGTCGATAATGATTTTTGCCCTGGGATTTCCCACTTTCGATGCATATATATTGGCAAGCAGCTGAATGGCATCCAGGGTTTTCCCTTTTTTCCCGATAAGGATTGCTGAATAAGCACTTTTAATGTTTACGATATACTTGCTTTCATTTCTGGCATGAATGGATACCTTTCCCGGGAGGTCCATGTATTTGACCAATTCCTCTATAAATTCAAGTATTTGCCCTTTAAACTCACCATCCGGGGATTCCTCCGGACCCTCTTCCGCCAGGTCATGATCCACAAATACTCTTATACGAACTTTTGCTTTACCGAAAAACAGTATAGGCTTTTTATTTTCAATGACTTCTATATCAAGTTCTTCCCTGTTCAAACCCAATGATTTAACGGCATTGCTGATAGCGTCTTCTTCATTTAATCCTTCAAACTCTCTTATCATTGTTTTTTCACTCCTACATTCTTCTTCTTAACTATTTTCGGACCTTCGGCTGGAGCTGTTACCGGTTTATTTTTATTTTGAATATTAATGATTAATTGCTGTATCACAGAAAAGAAATTCTGCATTGTCCAGTATAAAGTCAAACCTGAAGGCATGTTATACAGTATAAAAAAGAAAACTATGGGCATCCCGAACATCAATAATTTTGTCTGTGTTGTCTGTTGGGCCACGGAACCTTTCTGGGAAAGTAATTGCTGTATGAATGTCGTACAAATCATTATAAATGGCAAAAGCCTGATATAGGGCCCAAGAATGGGAATGGAAAACGGCAATTCAAAAACATGTTCCGGTACAGAAAGATCGTTGATCCAGCCCGGGATAAAAATGGCGCCGCGCAGTTCAAAATACTTGCTTAAGATATTGTAAAACGAAATAAAAAACGGAATTTGTATAAGTAATGGCAAACAGCCGCCCAGGGGATTGATGCCCTCCTTCTTGTATAAGGCCGCTGTTTCCACCTGCATTTTCTGTGGATTTTCCTTATATTTTTCCTTTAACTCATTGATCTTGGGAGCCAGGGCCTGCATTTTCTGATTTGATTTAAAGCTTTTCTGTGTAAGCGGGAAAAAAATGAGTTTAATGATTAATGTGAGAATGATAATTGCTACTCCCCAGTTCCCCACGTATGTGTGTATGAAACTCAAGGAAATTTGCAGGATCGCATTCAGCCAGCCCAATAACCAGTCATCCTCGATGGCTTTATCAAAATACAGGTCACTGAATTCATTGAGCAGCTCTTTCTTTTTGGGGCCTATGAAAAATTTGTAAATATCTTCAATCACAAATTGTTTCTTATACGGCCTTTTAAAATAGATACTTGACCTGTTTTTAATGCCATCTGTTTGCCTGGCATCAAAACCGAATTCACCTTCTTTAATAAAAGAAGGGAAGGCGAGTGCAATAAAGTATTTTCCTTCGATACCCAGCCAGGAAGCCATGTTTTCAACGGTTTTCACTCCGGTTTTAACATCACCGGTAAAGTCTTTCCGTGCCCCATTGGCATAATACAGGTAATGACGGTATTCATGCTGGGTCAATTCCTTGAAATCAGGCCCAATCTGCGGACCATACACCAGGGTGTACATGGTCCCGTCAAAATCAAGCGGTAAATACTCCTTGTCTACGCTTTCAATGGAAATTTTAAATTCAAAAAAATATTTATCTTTGCTGAAGCTGAAAATCTTTTTGACGATAAAAGTAGAATCCTTTTCCCCGGTTTTCATCGTATATTCTCTTGAGAATTCAACCGTGTTGCTTGAACTTCTTATGTGATATGAAAAAAGGTCTTTATCCGCAGTATAGTCACCGAATTTCAATTCAAAAGGATATTCTTTTGAATCCTTTGTGACTACCATATCAACGGGGACGTTATTGAGGTCCATGTATTGTTTTAATTTCAGAGATTTTAGCAGGCCGCCCCTTGTAGTAAAAACAGCAAGATAAACATCTGTTTCAAACCGAACATCCTTTTCCGTCAATTCATCGTTTTCAACAGGTAAAACCATGGTCTGGAAGGCGGTGTCTTCCATGGTTGATCCGGTATCCGATTGCGAGGTTCCCGTCTCGGATTTTTTTGTCAATTCGGTGGTTTGCCTATTAGGACTGGTTTGTTCAGGGCTTTTAAAAAAAACACCCTGAATTATCATCCACCCGGCAAAAATAATAACCGATATGACAATCGCTATAATCGTATTTCTTTCCATTATTTTTCCTTACACTCCTTGTTATCAAATTTTAGTTAAGGAACCGGATCATAACCTCCTGGATGAAAGGGATGGCATTTTAAAAGACGTTTAATGGATAGAAAAATTCCTTTAATACTACCGTGTTTCATAATCGCCTCTCTGGCATAATGGGAACATGTTGGATAAAACCTGCAAGCCGGAGGTAGGAGTGGGGAAATCCATTTGATATAGATATTAATAACAAAAACAAATATTTTCTTCATAATCCTGTTCAGGTATACATAAGGTCCGCTTTAACAAAAAGACCTACAATTTCATTCAATCGTTCTGTAAACTTTTTTTTACTTGTTCTTGTAAGAATAATAATATCAAAGCCAACTTTGAGCTTTTCCTTTATCTGCCTGTATATTTCCTTAACGACCCGTTTCTCTTTATTTCTAAGGACAGCAGATTTTATTTTTTTATCAACAATGACCAATACCCGGTTCCATGTAAATTCATTCTCTTTGTATATAAGCGTATAATTTACGGTGTTCTCTTTTTTAGCATTTTTTTTAGTATTGTTAAAAACATTCCGTATTTCATACCTTTTCCTTAAAATCTCTTTCTTAGTAAGGCTTCTTTTCCTCGGATACACTTAATTTTACTCTGCCTTTTTGCCTTCTCCGTTTTAGTACGAGGCGACCTCCTTTTGTTTTCATTCTAGCCCGAAAACCGAATTTTCTGTTCCTTTTAACTCTACTGGGCTGATATGTTCTTTTCATATATAAACTCCCTTAAATTAAGAATATTCAAATTTTTTAAGTAGTATAGTTTATTCAATTAAATATATAATGTCAACTAAAAAAGCTCTCTATTAATTTTCGTCATTATCCCTGGTTTTCATGATTTTATCCAGTTCAAATCTGAAATTATCACCGGTATTTTGGGCGTTTGATCCTTTTTTTTCCTGATTTTCTCCTGAATTTGCTTTTTTCAGATGAAATTTCAATTTTTTAATCTGTAATTCAGGATACCGGGTATTAATCTTTTTCAACAGTTGTTTTTCCTTTAATTTTAACATCTGCAGCCAGGCAGGATGGTCAACCTCAACCAACAAAGTATCCTTAACAATATCTATTATTTTAAAATGCCCGGATTCCCTTGTATCGATCAATGAATCCCAACCCATAATGAGTTGATTCAAACCTGATGTGGACTGACTTTGATTTTTTTTTAATATATTTTGCAGTATTTTTATTACTATTTCACCGGCTTTTTCCATTCGCTAAATACCCCATTTTCAACACAGTATATCATGGTCTTCTCATTTTTATAATTAATATAATTCTCATTTGGTAAGAAAGTAAAAAAAATTTGTGAATATTCAGGCAGCTGTTTTATGCATTTATCACGTTTTTCCTGGTCAAGCTCCAATAATACGTCGTCCATTAATAATAAAGGCTTAGTCCCCGTTTTATGAAAAAAATACCTGGCCTGGGCTACTCTCAAAGCAATGGCAAGCAGCCGAACCTGCCCTGTAGAGGCTGTCTTTAAAAAATCATCGTCTCCAAGGGAAAAAATAAAATTGTCCCTGTGGGGACCGGTAGTTGTCATTCCCAATTCAGCATCTTTTTTAAAACTTTTTCGTAATATTTTTTGAATTTGATCTACACCATCCTCTTTTCTCCATCTCGGTTTGTACTTGATTTTCACCCCTTTTTCAAATTCATAATTGGTAATTTCATTAAAAAAAGGGGTAAAAATATCATTAAATTCAGTAATTAAAGAATCCCTTTTTCCGGTAATTTTCAATCCATTATTAATAAAGGCCTGGTTATAATAATCAATAAGCTCAAAATTCCTTTTCTTCAATAACTCGTTTCTATTTCTTAATATAACCTGGTATTCCCTGAGAACATCAATAAACAGCGGTTCATAGAGACTCAATGTCTGGTTCAGAAACCACCTTTTTCTTTCAGGTGACCCTTTAACAAAAACCATATCATCGTGGGAAAAGAGAATGCATGGACTGTTTTTAACAAGTTCTTTTCTGTCTTCTATTCTTTTTGAATCGACAATTATTTCTTTTTTCGAATTTCTATGTATTCTGACGGTTA
>JAFGRV010000558.1 GCA_016934975.1 Spirochaetales bacterium
AACCCCCCTCACATCAATCAGATTATTCGCTGAAATGCTCAAAGAAGGACGTCAGCCCGATATTGCCAGGCAGAAGAAATATCTCGGTCTCATGGTTTCCGAGACCGAACGTCTGTCACGTCTTATCAATAATGTTCTGGATTTCTCGAAAATGGGTCAAAAAAAGAAACAGTATTCCATGGAACCCCTGGAAATTACCGGATTTTGTGCCGGAATTATGGAAAATCAGCGTCTCGGACTGGAGGAAAAGGGGTTTACTCTCCGGTTTTCCTGCCTATCCGGGGATGAAATGGTCGAGGCGGACAGTGCCTCGTTAAAACAGGCATTTCTTAATCTTATCTCCAATGCGGAAAAATACTCTCCCGATAGAAAAGAAATAACCATGAATCTGATAAAAGGTGATGGTATGGTGCAGATTGAGTTATGCGACAGGGGGATCGGGATTCCTGTCAAAGATGCGGGAAAAATCTTTAAGGAGTTTTACCGGGTAGATGATTCACTTACTGCACGTGTGAGGGGGAGTGGCTTGGGACTTGCCATCGTAAAAAAGATAATGAGTGCCCATTCGGGGTCTATCCACTATAAACCACGTGACGGGGGAGGAAGTATTTTTGTTATCACCTTGCCGGTCTTACAAGATGGGAGGATAAAAAGATGAAGAAAGAAAGGATCCTTGTTGTCGAAGATGATATCCCGATCCTCACGGGGCTTGTGGATTTGCTGGAAGGTGAAGGATACGCCGTCTCATCCGCGGAAGATGGAAATATGGGGCTTGAACTTTATCATCACACGCAACCGGATCTTGTGTTACTGGACATCATGCTCCCTCACCGAAGCGGGTATGATGTCTGTAGGGAAATCCGTAAGAACGACCCTGTCACCCCGGTAATTATGCTTACCGCAAAGTCCCAGGAGGTTGATAAGGTCGTGGGTCTTGAATTAGGGGCAGATGACTATATTGTAAAACCTTTTGGTGTCCGGGAATTATGTGCACGAATCCGGGCTGCCCTGCGCCGTACATCGGTGTTTCTCAATGAGAAGAACGAAGACATAATACAATTCGGGGATGTCCGGATCGATCCCAGGACGTTTACCGGTAAAAAAGGTGCGAAGGAATTTACCGTGACTTTGCGGGAGTTGAATCTCCTTCGCCTGTTTCTATCCCGTAAAGGAGAGGTACTGGACAGGTTTACTATCCTGGATGAAATCTGGGGTATCCGGTACGAAGGCACAACCCGGACTCTGGACCAGCATATTGCAAAGCTCCGGCAGAAAATAGAAGAAAATCCGGCTCTTCCACAATATATTATTACGATACATACGGTGGGATATAAATTTGTGAGTGAACCCGGGAAATGAAGGATATGGATTTATTTCTTTGCCTAAATCCCTTGAACCCTATTTGTAAACAATTATAATTAATAGTAGATTTCTGTAACAATGTTAATTGTTACCGGAAGACTCAAATATAAGGAGTTTCTCATGAAGGGTTTTACATTTTTTACTTTTCTTTTTATCGGTTGTATTTATTCGGTTTTTGGAAATATCGGATTACCCTATAGATCTCCCCCTGTTGCCGGGGATCTTATCACAGAGGAAGAAGTCGTCCAAACTCTGCGGATAGAAAAGGAATTACTCATTCTGGATGTGTCAAAACCTTTTGGAGAGGGGGCCCCCTGTTCCGCGGAATATACTGTTCTTAACCTTGAAAAACAGTCTATCGATATTTCCCTTTCTTTTCTGACACCGGATGCGTCGAATGTGAGTATTTTTATTAATAACGAGAAGGTATCATCCGAATCCCGTGAAATACCAATCAAAGATATTCCCTGGCTTACAACCGATGACTTCACACGAAAACCGGACAAGTATATGGCCGAAGGTTTCCAGGTACATTTTGACCCCGGGGAACAAAAAATAATTACTGTATTGTTTTCTCTTGGAGCCGGGTGGCATAACAGGGCGGCAGCCAATGGGCCCACGGCACCCCAGGCAGCCCATCTGTTTAATATGATCAAAAATGATGCCCATGTGTCCTGGTATTTGTATGATCTTTTTTCCGCGGCTACCTTCGGGAGTACCCAATTTGATCTGGAAGTCATCATTAAAATCCCGAAAAATGCCGATTTTCTCTGTAATATTCCTTTGGAACCCCATTCCTCACCGGAAGATGACTACAATGTCTTTTCAGGAACCTTTTCGGAAATCCCCGGGAAACTCATCGATTTTAAAGTTATCTATAAAAATAAATATAATTTTGCAGGTCTTACCATGGGACTCGGATGCGGATTCCCCCTGGACGGACGAGGTATTCATTTTATCTCACGGTTATACCTTGATCTCTTTCTTTTTAATCATCAGATTTCCTGCGGTATAGATGGGGACCCATGGTCCGGTGCTTTGTATGGTGTATTTCAATATACTCTTTTCCCTCCCGGAAGTTCCTATTCAACCTATGACTTTATAGTAGATGTGCGGGGAGGGGGTGGGGTTCTTTACGATTTTTTACAGGATAAAGGAATCGGATTCAGATTATTTGCAGGAATCAAATTATTTTTACCGGCTTATGAAGTATATTACGATTTTTTTCCTTTTACGGAAGATGAAGAACTGAAACATGAAATTGGTGTTGTCTGCATCATCGCACTCTAAAAGGCATTTTTAATAGGTTACTGATATTCCCAGATTATTTCATCAGCCTTATTTATAAGATATTCGTTATAATCGATGAGTGTTTTGACTTTCGCAAGGCCGTTAAAAAAATCGTTGCACTCTTTATACTTTGCTTCGATGACAACATCCCCTGATTTGTTGATATATCCGTTGTTATCACCAAGAT
>JAFGRV010000559.1 GCA_016934975.1 Spirochaetales bacterium
AATGGGACGGGATGACCCGGGATATGCTGGATTATGCAAAAAAGCATCCCATACAATTGTTGTACCAGGGAGACGGCAGACCCTACAGAACCGGAAATTACAGGAAGGCGACTTTTATTTACAAAAGACCCGGGGGTGATGAAATTGTGTTGGACCAAATCGGCATAAGAACCCGGGGCAATGAATCGAGACGATTGCCGGTACAAAACGGACGGTATCAGAAAACTCATTTTAAAATCAAATTTGACGAAACCTTTGATACAGATGAAAACTCCTTTGAATATGTACGGAAAAATAACCGGCGGTTTGCCGGTATGAAAGCCCTGAATTTTAAATGGTCCAGGTATTTTACCTGGGATAAATACCCCAATACATCAAAAATAAACGAATTATTCAGTTATGAGCTGCTCAAAAAAGCCGGAGTAACGGCACCAAACATGTCCCTGGCAACATTGACCTTTCGAATCGAGGGTAAAACTGTCGATTACGGAATTTACGGAATCGTCGAACATGTTGATAAGGAATTTCTGACAAAACGATTCGGCAGCGATAATGACGGAGATCTGTACAAATGTCTCTATCTTGGCACCGGTCCCCATCTTACACCCGATTCGATACAGGGGAAAAACATCGGTGTAAAAAATTTTGATACCAACTACAGGCCGATTTATGATTTAAAGACGAACAGAACCACAAGCAGCCATTCCCGTCTTAAAGAATTTATACACAAGCTGAACACTACAGAGGGTGATGATTTTGTTGCCTATATTGAAAATAATTTTGAAGTAGATAAATTCCTTAAGTTTCTTGCCATGGGTATATACATAAATAATCTGGATGATTACCGGTTTCTCGCAAATAACTATTACCTCTATTTCAAGAATACCGGAAAAATAGAATTCATCCCCTATGATTTTGACATATCCCTTGGCACCGCATGGCACGGCGAGATGAACTATAAACAATTCATACATCAGAATATTTTTGATACCACAAATCTTCCGGCGATGTGGGGAGATAATAACAGGCGGCCCCTGGTAGATAAACTATTGGGAGTAGAAAAATTTAAGAATAAATATGTGGAATACCTGAAAGACTATATTGATCCCAAAAACAAGCTTTTTCTATTCAGCATGTATAAAGCAAAATTCGAACAATTGAGCATTTTATACAAAGGTGAAAATGTTAATGATACAATCGACAAAGATCCCATGGGATTACATGGTTTTGAAGCGGATTATTTTTATGACAAGACAAAAAGCGTACTGGACCAATTGGAGATTCCTTATGATAATTATGAAGTAGAGAAATAAGGAGAATATGTATGAATCATAATGACGCATTTGTCTATCTAAAAGAATATTTTCACGATCTGTTCGTGAAACGAAGCATAGACGCCCTTGATAACTACCTTCATCCCGATTACCATGATGATGACATCGGGGATAATGGAGAAAATCATATTGAAAATACAAAATCATTTCTTAAAGATTTGTTTAAAAGAAATCCATCCATCGGGATGGATGTAAAAAAAGCAGTTATAGAAGATAATGTGATAACGGCATACCTGAATTGGTATATTCAAAAGGATGGCAAGAAAGAAATCACGATTAAAAACACTGACAGCTATCTTGACATATAGGGCTTTATCTCATTATCTGACTGATGTGCAAGAGGATTTATATTTCTATTTTAACTGGAAAATTTATCGCAATTTCGATATACTTTACTATTATATATATGAATTATTTGTGGAAACATTTATATTTTATTTATTAATACCTTCACATTCCATAACAGATTGGGAGTATGTAATGAAATACCCGGATGTGACGTGATATAAACAATGTTTTACATATAATAGTAGTTTTTCAGGATACAGATATCAATATTTTAGGAGTGAAAATCATGAAAGGATTAAAATCTATATTGAAAGTAATGGCTGTATTGTTGGGAATTGCTTTCTGTTTTGGCGTTACTTTTCTCTTTAAAAACCAGGAAAGAAAATATTCGGAAATTACAGTCTCCCTCCGTCCCGGAACAAACGAATCAAAATTATTTGATGTTGCCCGAAAATATGGTTTTGACGTGAAGGAACATGCCTTTAGTTTTAAGAATGATAATGAGTTTTATAAAAAACATAAGATCTATAAAATTTATAAATATGACATAAAACCCGAGGAACTCAACTCTGCTTTAGCACAATTTAATCAACTTAAATCCGCGGATATTATCCAGACAGTCGAACCCAACTACCAGGTAAAATCACTCTCCAACGACCCTTTATTCGAAAAACAATGGAACCTGAAACAGTTTGAAATCGAAAAGATCTGGAAAAAAGGAACAGGCAAGGGCGTGACTATCGCTGTTATAGATTCCGGTGTCTCAACAAAGCTCTCCGACCTATCGGCTTCCCGGTTTGTAAAGGGATATAATTTTGTCGCGGATAATACGGATTTTGAGGATGACCATGGTCACGGAAGTCATGTGGCCGGTACTATTGCCCAGGACACCAACAACGGGAAAGGTGTCGCGGGCATTGCCTATGATGCGAAAATCATGCCCCTGAAGGTCCTCTCTCAACAAGGTTCCGGCTCCACCGTCGATATCGCCGAGGCTATCGTCTACGCTGTTGATAACGGCGCTAATATAATAAACATGAGTCTCGGGAGTTACGGTTATTCCGACATCCTCAAAGATGCCTGTGATTATGCCTATAAGAATAACGTCATTGTTGTTGCAGCCGCGGGAAATGAACGGGAAAGCACCTCTGCTTTTCCGGGGCGTTATGATAATGTTATTTCCGTTGCCGCGGGAGGGCCCGGGTACGAACTCGCGCCTTATTCAAATTACGGAACAGGTGTCGATATTGCGGCTCCGGGCGGAGACATGGGCCGGGAAGTTGACGAAGGCATCCTTCAGAATGCCCCTGAATTTTTATCCCGCAAAATCGATAAATTTGAGAGACAGGGAAATGATTACTATTATTATTTCCAGGGGACCTCCATGGCCTCCCCTCATGTAGCCGGGATTTGCGCTATCTTATACCAACAGGGAGTACATAAACCGGCTGCCATGAGGGAACTTTTACTTTCCACATCAGACAAATCCGTCCGCGATATTCCGTATATTAACCCGTTAAACGCCTTGAATAAAAAGAAAGTAAATGAAGTTGATGAAAAAAACCCCGCCCAGCCGGAACCTCCACGGTTTAATGCCGGGCCCGTGACTGTCTCACCGGTTACATCAATTTTAACTCTCCTCATCTCCTTTGCTCTTCTTATCATTTTTAATAAAACACGGGCAAAGTCCCTTACCATAGAAAATATCAATAAGCCTTTGACCTTCGCAGGACTTATTCTCGGGGCAAACGGCCTCGCCCTGGCAGGATATTTCCTCCAAAGTATCTTCCCCTTTATTTTCTTACCCGACAGATTCGTGGGACTTCTCTTTAATTCCGTTATGGATTGGGACCGGGTCATGTTCTTTGTCACGAAACCGACAATCTTCTGGCATAATTTCTTAATTCCCGTACTCTTTGCCATTTTATTAAACTTCCATGATGAGAACAAACGCCGTTTTTCCGTTGGCTTAATTATCGGATTTGCCGCAAAACTAATCGGAGATGGTCTGTTTATCCGGGAGCTCACAGTTCTTCCCGACGGTTTCGCCTCCATGCTCTTTTTGATAGTAAATGGTATTATAGCCTTTGGTATCGCTTATATCCTGGTGAAAAAAGCGTGACGAGCATCTTCGATGCTTCCAATAGTAGTGAGGATATAAAGTGTATATAGGAGTGAAGTATGAATCACATGCCACAGATGCAGATATAGACCGGATAGAGAAGGCATTTGGGCTTACCCGGATAAAAGTGATAAAAACCCTTAGGGTTTATTCATACAGAGTGGAAAAAGATATTTCTAAAAAATTAAAACAGGAAGATGCTGTCGAGTATGTGGAACCGAGCCGTGAGTTTACGCCTATGAAGGAATAGAGTTTTGACAGGATAAGTTTCTATAATATTTTGCCGTGACCTGGGAAATGTCTATTATATATACAGTACTCTTATTCAGAAATATTTTTTGTGAAATAATAAAAGCAATCATCCTCTTTTTCAATAAAAAAGCCGAGTTTCTTATAAAAGTTCATGGTTCTTATATTCCATTTCGGTGTATCCAAGGTCCATTTCTTTATATAAGGATATTTCTTAAAAAGATAGTTTAAGGATCGTAAGCCGACACCTTTTCTATGATAGCCGGGATCAATAAATATACGGGATAATTCCATGTGTGTTTTACTTTTTAAGAAAATAAAAAAACCCCCGATAATTTCATCTTTATCTAAAATTTTATAAAAGGCATGAGACATCCTGAGAATCTTTGCATGGAATTGGGGAGAATCATATCCGGGAGGACCTCCGATCTTATTCGGGGCACCGACCTCAAAATCAGAATGAAATGCTCGAAGGGAAATTTCCGCTAATTTATTTACATCGTCAATGGTTGCGGGTTTACAGCTTAGATTATCCATTCTAATTTCTCCGATCAACAAGCATAATGCAAATAAACGACATTACATTTCGACTGAATTCATATCACTCCATCCGGAAGTTTTTGCAGGGACTCGTCATAGAGACACTCCCCCATATACCGGTATCCGGCTATGGAAAAGTGTAATCCGTCTCCTGCATCAAAGAGGGGATTCAGATTCTCATCACCATTGCCCGATTTCATCAAAGCATAAAGATCGGTAAAGGGAATTTCTTCCGGTTTAAAAAAATCTTTAAGTTTTCTGTTGCACCTTATTTTATTTAAATTATAAACTCTGTCATTTTCAAAACCAGTTGGCGGGATAGTAGCACCGACGGAAGGAATACCCTCTTTTTTACAGATCCCGTGGATATCGGCTATATTTTTTTTGATATGTTCCGGGCTAATACACCGGCCGAGATCATTAGTGCCGCCGATAATTTAGGTTGTCCAATAACCCTAATTATAATAAATTTACTCTCCAACTACACCATATATAGCATTACGCAGGCTACGCCCGTAACCCAAATAAATATTCTATTACGAGGTTGCGGTTGTGAAAACTTTTAATTTCTTGCAAACCTGCGTTTGGCTATTAAATCTTAGTTTTTTTCCAAAAAACAAAGATTTAATAGCATACAAGTGCAATCAGCACCCCTATATATACTGTAATGTGGTTATTGGCCAACCTTGTTTGAGGTTGCGGGACAACCTCAATTATCACAACATCAGGTTTCTTATCGTATTCGGACTGAATACCATAAATTATTTCCGGATAAAGACGCCGTGCCAACTGTTCCGTCGTTTCTCCGCAGATCCCCTTATTAACAAAAATTACTTCCATGCCTTGGAGTAAAACCTTATGACCATGATCCTTTTTGATGCGCTGCTCTATCCGGAATTAATAACAGGATTGCGCATTTTCACCACGATTATAATACGTCGAGTATCCCGGGAATCCGTCTGTCAATGAATCGCCCAAACAGGCGATTATTATTTTACGATTGATTGTTTTCATCCCGTTTTATAAATTCTACAATGTAATCATACGAACACGCAATATCCTATCATTTAAACTCTTTTCTCACAATAGCAGTTTATGTAAATAATATTGATAGAAACGTCGGATAGGAAAATTGTGTTGTCTTAATAAACCATAGTGTTTCATTAATATTTGGAATTCGGATAATTGGCGAGAGTACTCGCCTTCGAGAGTACTCGCCTTCGAGAGCCGGGTCAAAGGCTTGGAGCAGGATATAGGCAAACAGCTGGAGAATCAAGTCTTTCGGGATATCCTCACACATAATATACAAATATTTTTCTATAAAAATAAAAATACAGAAGTAGATTTTATCGATAAAGATACGGCCATCCAGGTATGCTACCGGTTAACGGAAAAAAATAGTTTGCGGGAAATACAAGGTTTGGAAGAATGTGCTCATAAAAAAGAAATAGTAAAATATATGTTACTCATATGTGAAGAAGAATATAGATTCGAACATAAGAATATACAGATAATACCATATTGGAAAACCGCTAAGGTAACCACTCTATAACCGTTCTATCTCCTCCATAGAAAAGCCGGTGATCTTTGCTATAAGCTTCCAATCTACCCCTTCGTCTTTCATCTTTTTTGCCAACTCAAGCCGTTCCTTTTCTATCCCCTTCTCTATGCCCTTCTCTATCCCCTTCTCTATCCCCTTCTCTATACCCTGGTTTATCATTTTGTTATCTCGTTCTTTTAAGGCTGTTTCAAACATTACGTTAACCTCCATCAAATCATTTATTTGTTCATTAATTGTATCTGTTTCCCAGTCATCTTTCGAAGTCCGGAATAAATTATTCAGCCACCTTTTAAATAAAATAATAATATCTGGCTGCTCTTTTTTCAAGAGATCTATGATATTCCGGAATTCCTTTCTTAATTCTTCAGGATTGCTGTTCTCCACATAAAAGATAGCAGAAAGAGCATTTTTTATCTTTAACAACACTTCTTTCGGGATCTCGTTTTCTATTATTTTGTAATAAGAAAAATGAGGAATGTATTTACCCGGAATAGAAGGCTGAATCAAATCCTGCAGGTCTGTGCCGGCCGTCCATTTATCTTCCCCATTATAAAGTAATACGGGAAATGCGGCAGGAAGATCATTTCGATGTAATGTGTATGCTAAAAATTCATAAAATTCCGATAGATAACGATTAATACGTACGGCCATAAATTTATCTACGGTAGATTGGAATTCGATTAACAGGTAAATGTAAATCTCATCATCCTTAAAATTTATCTTGTAAATAATATCCGATTCTTTTTCTTTAAAATCGTCTGTGATAAAGGATTTATCCATTCGCTGGAGGCTGGTAAAATCAAGATCTTTGATAAATGGTTCATCCACAAAATAAATGAGTAACTCTTTAACAAGAGCAGGATGAGAAAATATTTTCTTGTACCGTTTATCATGGTCATGTGCCATAAAACAATAATAGCATAATTACATGTAATAATCAATAACGGTATAATTTCATTATTATACAGCATACCCGTGCTGCAGAAGAATATTTGCAGTTATAAGGGCTACAAAAGATAAAAAATCAAAAACCTTAATATTGTATAAAGTTGCATGTCCTTCGAACCGCGATATATACTTTAACGCAGGAACAGGACATAGGCAGCCTGAATATCGGAATTGTCATGGGGATTATCATCCCAGCCGCAAAAATCGCCGGTACTGTCCCAGTTGATTGTCGGGTAATTATTATCCAGGTTCATACCATGGTGCCCTCCCAATTCATCAGGCTTTGACTGGTAGCCGATTCGTGAATTTGATTGTAAAAAATATAAAAATCCGCCTGCGAAATTAGATGGACTTTCCAGGAAACTTCCGTCGATCCCAAAAACCTTGGGGTAATACGAATCACCCGGGCTGAGCAGCCGGCTTGGTGTACCTCTGTTGATATTGTAAGCGTTTTCGAATACATAGCTGTCCCAGACCATATCATACACCCGGGGATCATTATCATCGTCGTTATTGGCCACAAGAACACGGGTCGACGTCGCAGTACTCCTGAGACTATTGAAGATAGTACTCCCCATGTAATAAGTATCGGGGTTCAGGATTGTAGGATGATAGTTTTCCGGCACCCCGATCTGAGCTGTGTCATGGTCGAAATCGATATTCGTATGCCCGCAGAGATTATCACTTTCATAGGTCACGGGATCCCAGGAGACCAGGGTCCAGCCGCCATTGTCTGTTGTCATATCACAGTAGACATCTACAGGGTCCCCGTCTCCTTCCGGTCCGTCGGGATCTATGGTATAGATCCCGTCTCCCAGGGACTGGCCGAGTTCAAGAATTGAACGGCAGCTGACACATTCCCGGTGGAGCAGGAGAGCCCGGACTGTTTTATCGGAATCCATTTGCACGAGGGTAGGATTAATATTAGAGTTGCTCACATCCCCTTCCCAGCCCAGGAAGATGTAATCGGTACCGGGAAACAACTGTATCATGACCTGGGTACCGGCTTTGTAACCGCTTCCATTGTCCACGGGATCTTTTACCACTGTCCCGGAACCCTCGGGATAGTAGTTGACCGTGAGGGTTCTTTATTATAGGTTTAGGCTGCTCCCCGATATTCCCCGGTCTATTACATGAAACACCCGGGAATTTCGGGAGAGACTATTCACAAGCAATTTAGGTTGTCCAATAACCCCAATTATAATAAATTTACTCTACAACTGCACTATATATAGCGTATAATATTAATCCTTACCCCCATATATATTGTAATGAGGTTATTGGCCAACCTTGTTTGGGGTTGCAGGACAACCTCAATTATGGGAATGCAAATGGCCAGCGCATATATCGGAACAACAATAATGCCGCCGATCTTCGGAAGTTTAGCCGCCCGTTTTCATTTTTCCATTTTTCCGTACTTTTTAGGTGTAACAATAGTTGTGATGGTAATTCTCACAGAAATAGTTAACAACAAAACAACGTCACCTAAAGAGAGAATAAATGAGGCGTAAAAAAAAATCAGCAGATTCTCTATTAAAACAGGATTAAAAGATCCGGTAAATTGAAGATAACATTATTCATTCCGTAACGCCGGTATAAAAGAAGAAAACAAGAGTGATAAAGTACTCCCGCATATCCAGATAATTCCCGACATGAAAACACCTGAGAGGATCATGAGGATAAAGAAGGGTGCAACCTTAATTGCATGAGAAATGGAGAATAATAAAAACGCGCCAACCCCGGAAAGACACCCGCAGATCAGACCGATGAAAAGAAGCTGGATGTTTTCACTAAAAATAAGAACGAAGAGTGTTATACGCCTAAATCCGACTGCACGGAGAATTGCATATTCCTTCTTTGCCTGATTCATTTTTCTTAACACGATAATGCCGAATCCCAGGGAACCAAGAAAAATACCGATTCCCCCGAGAATGAGAAAAATGGTGAGATATGTATTTTCCACCTCCGAGAATGCAGCAAGGCGGTCTTTTGTGTACACTATCTCCACCCCGAGATTCTTTAACCTCTCCGTCAATACATTCGAAATTGATTCTGCCGCGTCCGCCGGGGCATCAACCAAAAACATTCCGTACCCGCTCACCGAAGGGTATAATTCTTTAAAAAACCGATTGGAAATAATAAGGTTGCCCTGAAAAATAGAATTTTCAAGACCGGCCACCAATTTTACCCTGACAATTTTTCCCTGCTCATTTCGTACGGAAAGAATATCCCCGACCTTTTTCCCAAGCCCCCAGATAATAACTGTCTGATCCGCGATTACTGGAATAAAACCATCACCGGTTTTCTGGTCAAGAATGAGCCATGGATTATCTTTGAACGACGGAGAGTGAACCTCTGCAAAAGAAAATGAACCACTCCTTGCGAATTCCTGAGGATTAAGCCCCAGGACCCGGGGAAAGGCAACCAGATTTAAATTCAGACAACTCGCATCATCACCCGGCTGTACTTTTATGAAAACGAAGGAGATGTCATCTGCATCAGGAAGCGGGAAAAGCACATTGTCCGGAATTTGCGATTTTTTTATTTGGGTGATGATGGGGAGGGAGGTCTCCCCGAAGAGCCTGAATCCGCCTGTTCCGGATTTTCTTTGATCCGGGTCACCGGGTAATTTCCCCTGGTAGACCCCAACGGTAATAATAACAAATATCCCGAACGCAAGGAGACTCACAGTCACAATACTCATTTTTTTCCGGAGGGCGAGATTGTTCAATCCGACACGAAAAAGACCCGGCTTTTTTTCTTTTCTTCCTTTCAGAGAAAAACTCAACAATCCATCGTACAGGCTGATGCTTCCGACAAGCAGAAGTATGCCGGATAAAAAAAAGTATGTTGATGTTATTTCCAGCATATGGTTCACTGATAAAAAAAACATGATAACCACGGGAATCATACAGACAAGGAAAAGGATCATACTGACAGGAACTCGGGAGGTCTTCATCGATTGCAGTTCAATTCCTTTTGTTCGCGTGAGTGTTATCGCGGATAGGGAAAAAGATTTCGCCGCCGCAAAAACAATAACACCGGCAGTCACCCCCAGACTTAAAAGAAAACCCATTCCCAAGGTTGATGGAAGAATCGAAAGTGTAAGGGATGATGTACCCACTGCACCCTTCCAGATTGTATTGAGTCCCAGGAGTACACCCTGATTATAAAGAATGCCTGCAACGATGCCCACAAGATTACCGGTCATAATAATAATGAGTGTTTCAATTAAAAAAAGTTTCAGAACACTCTTCCTGGAAAAACCAAGACTCCGCAGTAATCCCCATTCATAGGACCTGTAATCTTTTTCAATCGAAATAAACAGGGACATGAGGAGAAGGGCGGCCATGATGATAAAAAAACTTAATCCTATAAAAAGCCCCCCAAAGTCGACGGAATGTTCTCCCGCAAGAAGCCCGGCCTCACGCAGGGGTAAAAACTCCAGACCAAACCCGGAAGGATCAATCTCATGACGAAGAAAATCATTTATTGCATCAATCGTCTTTTTATCCCCCGGGTAATGTATCGCGGTAAGATTTCCGAAAGGATTCTTCCATATTTTCTGTGCCGCTTCCAGAGAGATATAAGCCTTTGGTATTTCTCTATAAGTATTCCAATAGTCTTCATCTTTTTTCCTGATTTCATCAAGATCAATCGGGATACCCGGGTCCCAGTTCCGGCATTGGGAGACATTTGTCAGCCCGGGAAATGGGGGAATATAAGAACTCTCCATGAGCCCTCGATCAACCGGAACAATATCCTTTACAATAAAACCTGACTCTTCAATTTCAAGACGATCATCAAGACCGGGGATAAAATACGAAAGTTGAATAGTCGCCCCGGGGCGACTATTCAAATCCTTTGCGAGCCACTCATTAATCACTATTTCATTGGCCTTTAAATACTCCGGTACAAGAGGGGGTCCGGCGGCGGTAATAAAGGAATAAGGAGTCGTGCCCTCGCCGGAAGTAATTTTGTTCACAAAATACGTAAACACCCCGGAAGCCTCAGGATCTGCTTTTAATCCGGCTGCTCCTATGAGGGGGTCGATAAAAATCTTTTCCGAGCGCAGCCGTATAACGTTATCGCCATATTGTTCCGTAATAATCCCGATATCCCGGGGCTGCCAGATGTCCTTTAAAGATTGATTCACCCTCTCCAGAGATATTTTGTTTTTATTAGTCTCCGGAACAAGAAAAATATTCACTTTTCCGGAGAGAGATAATGTTGAATAAAGATCCTGTGCAGGAAGAAAGAGATTAAAAGGAGGAACCTGGTGTATCCTTAAGCTAAAATCCCCAAGGAGGCCGGAATCAAGAATTGATTTCACCCGTACTTTTATTGATTTCGTATTTCCCCGGTTATCCGAAAAAGGAATCGCAAGGGGAATCAGGCTTTGATCCTGAATCCTTATTTGAAAGGAATCTCCCGGTTTTAGTCCGAGCTTATCCGCAAGTCTCCTATTAATAAACCCTTCTCCCTTTTCCAAAGCACCCAGGGCATCAGCCCGGTGAGCAAGGGCTGCAAATTTATCATTTATTCCATAGACCGTGATCCCGGGAAGTCTCAATGCCCCGCCTTCGAGGGTGATAATTCCCGGAAGACGAAGAAGCGGTACAACCGGAGTTTGGATTATAGTCTCAAGTTCCTTTGCCAATTCTGCCCGGACAAACCCCTCTTTGAACTCGATGCCATAAAGGGTTTTCCCGAGTCTTTTTAAGGTCATTTGTTTCAGGCTTTCCCGGACAGAATCACCGACGATGAGTGCCCCGATAAGCATCGCGGAAGCGAGTACTGCGCCGAGAAACAAACTCAGATGAGTTTTCCAATGATAGGCTATATTCCGTTTAATAAGTGTTGCTATATTCATCCGGATTTTGCCCACCGAACCATCAACCCTTCCATTTCTCATTTTTAACCTTTTTTATGTAGCGGATAACTCACCATCTTCCAGCACAAAAACCCTCTCCATCATTCGTGCAAAATCCACGGCGTGAGTAACGATAATCAGCGACACCTGTTCTTCTTTATTTAAGTCAAGCAGTACTTTGATAAGAGTTTCCGAGGTTCGATGGTCAAGGGCGCCTGTCGGTTCGTCCGCAAGGAGAAGTCCCGGTGAATTTATAAGGGCACGGACAAAGGCAACACGCTGTAATTCTCCCCCGGACAGCTGCCATGGACGGTGATGAAGCCGGGAACCGAGGCCAACCCGCCGGAGGAGCTCATGCCCCCTATCTAAAGCAGCTTGAGCGGTAAGGGAATTTCCTTTCGGAATTGTCGGTATGAGAATATTCTCCAGAACCGTACATTGAGGAAGGAGATAATGAAGCTGGAAAACAAAACCGATTTCCAGATTCCTGAGCTGATCACGATCCTTTGCAGGTACATGGGTAACATCACGTCCGGCCATACTCACACTCCCTGAACTTGGATAATCCAGAAGTCCGAGAATATGTAATAATGTACTTTTCCCTGATCCCGAAGGTCCGAGAATAGCGACGGATTCGCCCTTTTTTACCGATAACGAGATATCCCGGAGAACAGGTATTTTCGTATTCCCATCGGGGGCGATATAATGTTTTGCTATATGGCTGCATTCTATAATCATCATACCAACTTTCTTTACAAATTAAAAAAACCGTACTATACACCATCGTGATATGTCAAGTATTATTTCTCCGGAGAACTGTAAATTCCCGAAAATATCATCAATTCAAAATTGCGCTATACGATACGATTTTGAATTGCCGATATTTTTATATATTCTCTTGACAGCACAACATATAAATATTACATTTAAATTAAATATTTTCAAAGTAAAATAGTTCGGCCGGAAGGTAAATGGTACCCCATTGTTTTAACGGATTATAAATTTTCTCTTATCTATCAACGATAGAATAAAAGAAGGAGATTTTGTGATGGAAACATCTATAAAAAAGAAAAATCTACTGATAATTCACATTATCAGTCTTTTCTTTATCTTAATAACAGGTTCATTATTTCATTTCTTTTATGAGTGGTCCGGTAATAATCCTGTGGTTGGTCTCTTCTGCGCAGTTAATGAGAGTGTCTGGGAACATTTAAAACTCGGCTTCTGGCCATTTATTCTTTTTTCCATGGTCGATTTCTGGTTTTTAAAAAATAAAGTGAATAACTATTTTATAGCGAAAGCAGTTGGGATTCTTTCCATGCAGGTTTTTATCGTGTTCTTCTTCTATTCATACACTGCCCTGCTTAAACATCACAATCTGTTCCTTGATATAAGCTCATTCATCATCGGCGGTCTGTTATGTCATATTATAAGCTTCCGATTAATGATTCGAAAAGAATTAAAAAAACTGTTTGGATATATCGGAATAAGCGCATTAATTATTTCGGCCCTTTGTCTCATGGTGTTCACGTATTTCCCTCCAAGACTTCCGATTTTCAAAGATTCGCAGTCTCATGGATATGGGATAAATCATTTATTCAATAGCACATCATCTGACGGGGAGCATTAATGAAAAAAAACGGACAGCAGTCAGGGCAGGAAGTCTGCTACTTTCCCTCTCCAAAAGCATAAACTGCCCCATCCTCTGCTCCGAGGACAATCATATTATCTGCAATAGCCGGAGAACCCGTTATTGCATCACCGATCTCCCAGGACCAGATTTTTTTACCCCGGGTGAGATCAATCATATAAACATAACCGTCACCGGAGGCTGCAATCACTTTATCCCCGGCGATAACAGGAGAACTCTTTATTTCATCACCACACACAAATCTCCATTTGAGGGACCCTTTCTTTTGATCCACACAATAAAGAATCCCTTCGTCCGACCCTATAACAACAACGCCATTGCCTGCGGCAGGGGAAGCAAAAAAGGCCCCGCTCTTTTCTCCATCCGAGAATTCCCAAAGAATCTTTTTTTTGATAAGATCAACACAGATAAGTTTATTCCCATAATGCCCGGCAAAAGCCAGGTTCCCTTGTATTGCTATGGAACCGGGAATATATGACCCCGCATCAACATGAAACAATTCCTTCCCATCCGGGGCGTTAATAACACGCATTTGAGCATCACACCCACCAAAGACGAAGCTGCTTTTATAAACGGAAGGAGCGCCATTAATATAGCTCTCTGCTTTAAAAGCCCACAGTTTCTTTCCCGTGAATGCATCTAAACAATAAAGATGATTATCATAACTCCCAAAGGCGATCAACTTTTTCCTGTTATCGCCTAAAGAAATATAATTTGCCGAGCCGGAAATTTGTGCCTCTGCGGAAAAATTCCACTTCTGTTTACCACTTATTACATCCACGGCAAAAAAAATCCCTCCGAGATTGCCGACAAATACAGTATCATAGGCCACAAGAGGAGCAGCCTCTATTGCATCTTCCGTCGAAAAAATCCATATTTTTTTTCCGGTTTTAAGATCAAGCGCATAAAGAACGCCGTCATCCGAGCCGATATAAACTCTTCCCCCGGCAATAACAGGCGTGGACAGGATATCATCTCCTGTTTGATATGACCAAACCAGGGATAATGTATCCGGAAGTTGAGTTTCAGCAACACCGGTAAGTTGCTGATTCCCCCTGAACACCTCCCAGGTATCGGGATTATTATTCAAAGCAGACAGGGGGAAAAGCACTCCGAATAGATAAAGCATGAACATAACTGACTTTTTTATTCGATTATATTTACGTTTCATTATAATCCTCCTTAAACGCAAGGGCCCCTGTCGGACAGAGAAGCACACAACGCTTCACAATCTCATCGGGGATAAGATCCAGGGGCAGATGAAACGGCATGTCAACAGTTGTTGTATAACCCCGTTCCATAAAACTCATACCGACACCCAATTTTTCCGTCAACCGGACACACCCTCCGCACTTGATACATTTGGACATCTCCCGTACAACAAAAGGATGATCGATATTCCGCTCTATCAATTTCCTGTCTTTTAGAGAATACCTCCGCTGATCCGCATTATATTCGGCAGCATATTTTCTTAAGGAGCACGTATCCGGTTTATAACAATCACAATGAAGACACCGCGCGGATTCCTTCTCTGCTTCATTCTGAGTAAACCCTTCGACATCTCCCCGGACAGGATCTATCCGTTGATCCGGGGAAGCACCCTTCATGAGTTCCTTCAATTCAGGCGGTGTGTGGATTTTTATGATTGAGTCAAACTCCTGGCCCGGTAACAGCGGCTTCTGTGTGAGGAACTCGTGAACGCCCCGGGCAGCGGCCCGTCCCTGAGCGATCGCCTTGATCGCCATCGACATATGTCGTACGCACCCGCCGCATGCAAAAACACCTGTAATATCAGTCTCAAAGGTTTCCCTGTTCACGGAGATACTATTGTCGTGAAGGATTGAGCCGGGGACAATTGTCGTACCAACAGATAATGTTCCCAAGGCAAGAATAACAGCATCAAAGCTGCTGCGTAATTCCTCCAGGGAGACATCCGCACCCAGAATGATATTTGTTTTTACCTGCGCACCAAGATTTTTTAATGATTCGATCTCATTATCCATCACTTCCCGGGGAAGACGACCCTCTTCCATGGCTTGACGCAGATTTCCCCCTGATTCGGATTCTTTTTCGAATATTGTACATGAATGCCCTTTTAAAAGTATATAGTAGGCTGATGCAAGGCCGGCAGGCCCCGCACCGACAACAGCTACCTTTTTTCCCGTGTTCTCCGTTGATACGTTTTTTATTTTTTCCCCGGGATTTATATTCCCTATATATTTTTCCAATAATTTAATAGAGACGGGAAAATCAATGTTTTTCCGGGTGCATGATTTCTCACATGGTGCGGGGCAGATATGTCCCGTAATCCCGGGGAATGGATTCATATCCCGGATCACCCTGTGTGCTTCACCCAGGTTCCCTTGCTTAATAAAGCGTATGATGCGGGGTGTTTCCGGATGAGCAGGGCAGGTTCTTGTACAGGGGGCTTTACAATCTCCGGCATGTTCACTCAACAGCATGTTCAACGCTTCCCGGCGGGCCCTGAATACCGTTTCGGAAACAGTATCAATGACCATTCCCTGCCGCACCCGTGCCGTACAGGCAGGCACCAGTTCGTTTGAAGTCCGGTCCAAAACAACACAGACCATACACGATGTAAAAGGCGGGTATCCTTTCATGTGACAAAGGGTGGGAATAGAGATCCCCGCTGATTCCGCGGCATCGAGGATTGTCGTTCCGGGTTTTACCGTTACTGTATATTCATCTATTGTACAAGTTATATCCAAAATATACTCACCTGTTTTGATAGTATCATTTACCTATTCAACAATAATTGCACCTTCCGGGCAATTCTGTCTGCACGCATCACACCGTATGCATACATCACTTTGTATACTATGTTTTTTATAAGGGACTGATAGTATCGCTTCGACAGGACAACCCTGAGCACACTTCGTACACCCGATACATTTGTCTGTCACCTTATAAATGATTAACGCTTTACATTTCTTCGCAGGACACCTGCCTTGAATATGGGCCTCAAATTCGGAGAAAAAATGAGTAAGGGCGGAAAGCACCGGAGTGGGGGCGGTTTTTCCCAGGCCGCAAAGACTTCTTTCTTTTACTAATGCACCAACCTTTACAAGCTCTTCCAGGTCTCCCGGTTTGCCTTCACCCTTCGTAAGACGGGTAAGAATTTCCAGCATATACTTTGTCCCGATCCTGCAAAAGGTGCATTTACCACAGGATTCACTTTGTGTAAATGCCATAAAATACCTGGCAATTTCCACCATACAATCGTTATTATCAAGAACAACCAATCCCCCCGAACCCATAATCGCGCCTTTTTTCTGTAAGGCGTCAAAATCCACCGCGATATCCAGATGGTCCGCCGGAATACATCCTCCCGAAGGACCCCCGACCAGAACCGCTTTACATACATTCTCCGGTCCTCCTCCATGGGGATTTTGTTGAATCCCCCCCCCGATCTCTTCCACGATGTCTTTTAACGTTGTTCCCATGGGGATTTCGATAAGTCCACCCCGTTCAATCTTCCCGGCCAGGGCAAAGGTTTTTGTTCCCCCGCACGCCGGGGTCCCCAGGCTGGCAAAAGCAGCGGCGCCCTCCCGGAGAATCCAGGGAAGAGCGGCGAAAGTCTCCACATTCTGCATCAACGTCGGCTGACCATATAATCCTTTGTGTGTCGGATACGGCGGCCGGGCATGGGGCATTCCCCGCCTCCCATGAATCGATTCGATAAGAGCCGTTTCTTCACCGCAGACAAAAGCCCCCGCTCCTTCAATAACTTTTAGAGAGAATGAAACATTTGTCTCCTGGATATTTTCTCCGATTAACCCATGTTCTTCGCAGAGAGAAATCGCCCGCCTGATACGTTCAATCGCAAGAGGGTATTCGCTGCGAATATAAATTATCCCGGTTTCTATGCCAAGGGTAAAACCGGCGATGAGTATTCCTTCGATAATCCGTAAAGGGAATGATTCCAGAAGCATCCGATCCATAAAGGCGCCGGGATCACCTTCATCACCATTACAAATAAGATATTTGGGGGTTGATGTTTCCGACAATATATTTTCCCACTTTATATAGGTCGGAAAACCCGCACCTCCCCTGCCCCTGAGTTTGCTTTCTCTGATGATTGATAACACCACATCGGGATTTTTTCGCAAGGTGAGACTTTTTCCCGCGCTCACAAATCCCCCATGCTCCTCATAACCCTTAAAATCCAAAGGATCCAATTCTCCATTATGTTCCGTTGTAATGTACAGCTGTTTTTCCCGGTAGCAGCCAGCCGCTCCCTTTCTGATATCCAAAGCATAACGGGTAACCGGTTCGGAAAGAGCATCCGTATATATTGATTCAAAGAGGGAATACAGTTTCGAACGTGCTTTTCTCAAAATATTCATATCGGTAAAATGATGATTGATAATAGACTCTACATGGTGTTTCCCGACACATCCGTAATGATAAACTTTATTCTCAGGCAGACGGACTTCCACAAGGGGTGCTTTAAAAGAGAGTCCCGTACATCCCACTTCTACAAGTTTTATATCCAGTTTTTTCCGCTGCAATTCTTTTGCAAACGAGGCATAGACATCCCGTGCTCCGGCCGCCGAACAGCTTGAACAGGTGCATAACCGGATTTCACCGGGGAATTTTTTCCCCCCGGGAGGTATCGGCTTGTACGCAGGAGAATGACCGGATTTCACCGATGAAAGGAAATCAGCGATAACCGAAGGTACTTTTTTCGGCGTAAGATGACCATAGATAGTCTCATCAATCCGGACAGCGGGGGCGAGCATACAACAGCCGAGACACGCCGCCTCTTCGACAGTAAAGAGACGCTTTTCATCAGTATCCTGATCTTCCGGAATACCGAGACAGGTTTTAAAGGCTGATAATATCTGCTCTGCTCCTTTCACATGGCAGGCTGTTCCGACGCAGACACGAATTGTATGGCGCCCCGCGGGGATGCGTCTGAAAAGTGAGTAAAACGAGACAACCCCTGCTACCTGCTGGGAAGGGATAGGTGTGATGCTGCAAAGATATTTTAAATGTGACTCAGGAAGATAGAAATATTTATATTGGATGGCTTTAAGGATTAATAAGACCGACTCAGTTTTTGTGCCATACAGAGAGACCAGATCCCGGATAAAGGCTTTTTCAGTCTCAAGCATATCACCGAACTCAACTCCCTTGCCCATTATGAACTCTCCCCGATACAGAACAACTGATTTTCTCCCCGGACATAAATAAATCCCTTGCCGAAAGCCGGGGTTGTGACTGTATCCTCTCCAAGTTCAGGTGATCCCACGGAGATAAATTCACCGGATGCTTTAAAGATAGACATTTTACCTTTCATATCAAGGATATAGACATACTGATCTACAGCGATGGGAGATGAATAAAATCCTTCATCAAATTCATGGATCCATAGGACTTCTCCTGTGAGACAATCCAGTGTTGTCACGACACCATAGTTTGTGGGAAGAAAAACATAGCTATCAGTTGCACAAGGGCTCGAAACATTAGGGAGATCATCATAATATTCCCACTTAATCTCCCCTGATGCTGCATCAAGAGCAACGAGGCTGGCGAATTGATTGGCTGCAAATATTAATCCGCACCCCGAGGTACAGGAGGGAGCAACTTCCCCCATCATAATTTCCTGTGTCCAGAGTTCTTTACCGGTATACAGATCATAGGCCGCAACAAGAGGATTCGCGTTTAGGACCACACTCAATGTGTCTTTATTGCGGGCGATAATCGGAGAAGCCCAGGAAGTGAGTACCTCACGAGGTGTGCTCCATAGAGTCCTGCCGGTTTTTGTATCTAAAGCCATGATCGCTGCACTTTCTTCCTGATCGTATTGAACGAACAACATATTTTGATATGAAATCAGGGAAGATGAATGTCCGTAGATGTTTTCCGGAATACCAAGATCCCTGGTCCAGAGTAATGTCCCGTTAAAATCAAAACAAAAAAGCATTCCTGTTGTAAACAAAGCAAAGACCGATTCACCGTTCGTTGCCATCGACGGGGCTGCATAACCTGTATCTTTAGAGACCTCGGGCAGACTCTTTCCCGGAGCAAGATCATCAACCGTGACTTGCCAGAGGATTTCACCACTCCCCGCTTCGAGACAATAGACTTCCCGTGCCGTCTCATCGGCACCGGCGAGAAAAATACGGTCTTCCCACAGGATAGGAGAATTAAACCCTTTTCGGGGAATCGTTGTTTTCCAGACAATATTATCGCCGGTTGTCCCGTTCCAATCGACAGGATACTTACCCGGAGGAGCATTTCCATTCCCGAAGGGTCCGCGGAAAGACGGCCAATTATTTGAATATATTTCCATCGAAGGAAAATCCTGTTCTGCCTGATCCGGGGAAGAAGTGAATCCCGGATACGTGGATAACATGGCATCCGAAAAAACGAGTACGACAATTGTCGCACTCACGATCCCACCGAAAAGAAGGATGATTCCAAGACGGGCAATGAACCTTGATCTCCCTATGTTTTCAGGAGACTTCTTCCGGGGGAGAAGAGGAATTTTCTTAATAACTACCTGATGAAAGGCAAGACTCAGAAGAAAAAGTGCAAGTCCTCCTGCAAGAAGATATCCGCCGGTTTTAATCTGCCATTGCTGGGTAAAAAAGGCTTTACGTATAAGCAGATCGAGTCCTCTGATTTCTTCCTTAATTTGAGCATTCTCAGGCTGCTCCCTGTACACCTTGATAAAATCCTCAAGCAAAGGGCTGTTTAAGGGATCGACAGAGCGTAATTGCAGATAATTTAATATAATGATACTGCACACAATTATCGAAAACACACCGGATACCCCGGCGATACTTTTAAGCAGAACACTGATTCTTTTCATTCTCTTTTCCGGTTCATTCATCGTCATTTTTCCTTCCGGTTTTTTTATGTTCAAGGGGACAGACAGAAAGACACCTGCCGCAACTGACACATTCCCCCTTTTCTATAGTATACCCGGGAATTATCCTGAACACCGATAATCTGATGAGGGAAAGCATAATGATTAAACCGACATAAAAACCTAATAACCATGTACCGGTGTCAAATTGCGCATATATCTTTTGGGCATCCTGCATTAATTCTTCGAAGGGAGTGCCGGTTCCCCGGAAGGCATCACTCGCGTCTGTTGTAACTTCTGCGATTCCCTTATTTTCAAGAGAGACTTGTTCCGCGAGATTTACCATAGGATGAAATTGAGCAATAAACGGTGATATTCTCGAGAGAAGAAATCCTGTTCCAAAGACAACGAGGGGAAGAACAATAAAAAAGACCATAAGCCGCTTAATCCCGGTTTCTTTTTTTTCAACTTCCGAAGCAGGTATTGGTTTTTGGATCGCCCCGACAGGACATATGTCGTCGCATAATTTACACTCGATACAATCATCCCGGGTAATCTTTACATGCCATTGTGAGAGCCGGGAAGCCCATGAGAGGAGTACTCCATAGGGACATAAAAATCGGCAATACGGCCGTGCTATAACTATTCCGATGAGAAGAATGACTCCACCGGTAATAAACATTTCAAAGGTGGCTCCGAATCTGAAAAACCCGACAAAGGGATCAAACCGGCAGATAATAAATCCGGATCCTGTAGCGGCAAAAAGGACCGCCACTCCAAGATATAATGCGGGAAAAACCTTAAGGATGTTATCCAGCCACCGGGGAAGAGTTATGGGTTTTAAAGCTACAAGATCCTGGAGCGCCCCAAAGGGACAGACCCCGCCGCAAAAGACCCTGCCGAAAAGCAGAGCAAAGAAAAGGGGTAAAGAAAAAAACAGTGCAACAGAGACGGGAATAGCATATGATCCGGAGAAAAGAGAATAGGCAATATTCTGGATAGATCCGATGGAGCAGATGCAGCCTTTTTTCCAGAATCCGAAATAAAGAATTGAAAAGAGAGAACAGAAAAAAATACCTGTCCGGGATCTTTGCTTCAGAGCAAAATAACTCGTAAGAGTAAGCATGAGGAAGAGGACGCCAATATCAAGATAATCATAGAATGAATCCCGTGGTGCAGGAACTGTGGTTGTGGGGAAATCATAATCAGACTGAAATTCCGGCCGGGGAAACCGGTCTTCCCCGAAAAATGAATACGAAGCGGAAACAAGAATAATGAATATAATTACATACTTCCTGTTATTCATATATTAGTTTATTCCCTTTAATTTATAGGGATCATGTGTTGATCTACGGGAAATTGCCTGGGCCGGACATTCCCGGGCGATTGAACATTCATTGCAATTAACACACCTGTCATGTTGTATTTGCAGAAAAAGCGAACCATTCCCAAAGGCAGAGCACCCTTTTACGCACTTTCCGCATCCGATACAGAGTGAAGCATCGATGACATATTCATAATAGGGATCTTCCACAAATGTCCGTTTAATCGCCCCGGTGGGGCAGAGCCGGTTTTCTGCTCCGGTGGAGAGTTCCTTTGGATCGGGCCGGAGATATCCGCTGCATAAATCACAGTAGCCGCAGATTGAATAGACATGAACACATTTAACAGCAGATGGAGTAAGAACACAATTTTCCGCACACCGTCCACACTGGATGCAAAGTTCAGGATCAATTTGCCAGACATTTTCCAATGCAGTCGCTTTGTAAAGTGAGATTCCCGTGGTCCCGGCAATGGTCAAACCAAAGATCATTTGCAGTCCCTTTTTTATGAATCCCCTCCGGTCCATTTTATTTTTTGCCATCAGTTCCTCCTTTTTTTTTAAAAGTACGGACTAATTTTTTTTCAGGATCCAGAACATAAACTTTCCCGTTTTTACCTGCAGCGCAATCAAGCCCCGAGGTTCCTGTTTTAAAAAGTTTTGGCGGCGCAATCACACAA
>JAFGRV010000560.1 GCA_016934975.1 Spirochaetales bacterium
GTGATACCTCTGTAAACTTCAAGAGGAGGGTTAAAAAGGCATAAAAAAAAGCAAAATAATTAAAATTTTTTTAAAAAAAACACAGGATTTTTTTATGAACAAAGATATATGAACAAAGATAATAGAAGTGAAACAGCAGTATAGGAATCTTTATATATAAATAATGGAATTCTTTTTATTTCCGTTTTTAGTGGGTTTGTTTCATTTATTAGAAAAAAGGTGTGTGAAACTGACAAACTAAAACCATCGGAGTAAATGAAAATTATATTAAAAACAAGGTAAGGGAGTAGTAGATGAACAATTTATTGAATAAAAATAAAACACATATCTTTTTTTGTGTCTTTCTATTTTGTATCTCTCTGCAAATTTTCGGTTTTGATATCGTTGTGCGATATGAACAGGAAGAATTGAATCACAAAAGCATTTTTAATTTCAATACCATTTCATCGGATAACCGGACAAGTGTACAATATTTTACCATTTATAATGAGAGTCCTGATACAGACCTCACTATCAATCGAATAGAGCTTGGAGGGATAAACGAAAATGAGTTTGAGCTGGTTGAAAATAATGTGACCGGTGCCATTGTGCCTTTCGGTTCTTCGATTAATTTTGGAATTCGTTTTACCTCTAATACAAAAGACGGAAGTCTGAAAAAATCTATTATTAATATATACAATAATTTCATGACCGGTCCCTATCAGATTGAGTTTTATGGCACTGCAAAATCCTCGGGAGTGTTGTTGTTTAAGGAAATTGGGACATATTACTGGAAATCACCCTATAATGTCATTGCTGTAATCGAAGTAATGGGCGGGGGGCAGGCCGGGTCTGTTGGACATTATACTCCTGTTCGTTATCAAGATTACTATGGCAATAACAAGCTTTATGATAACGGCGACGGCGGGAGAGGTGGGAGTACGGGAGAATACATAAAAATAGATACAATTCAGCTTATCACTGATACAGTCTATAAGATTGTAGTCGGTCCCGGTGGTACCATTAATGAAATGGAAGGCAGTCCCAGTAGTTTTGGAATTGATACTGATGATACTTATATTGCAAAAGGCGGCATCTTTCCCCCAACTGATAAGCAGATAGGAGGAGCATCCGGGGGAGGAGCAACAAATGATTACAGCGGAAAAGGCGGATCCGGCGGGGATAATATAGAAGACTTTTTCTCTTCTGAGCCCGCACAGGGGGGAGCTAGGCGGGGAACGGAAGGGGAGGGCCATGTGGGGAGCGATGCACTCAAGAATACCGGGAATGGCGGCGGCGGCGGTTCAGGCGGCAACAGTGGGAAATACGATAAATATTATCACACCGGCGGCGCCGGCGGCGCCGGCGGAAGCGGATATGTCCGGATTCAATGGTGGGGCTTTTTATATTAATTTTTTATGTGGGAGGTTAAATATAATGAAAAAAATAACAGTTATATTATTAATAATTATAAGCAGTATAACACTGCTTCTTAATTGTCCGAATCCGGATAATGGATCGAATGACAATGGCCCTGATGATGAAGAACAAATTGAAAACAAACCGGAGCCCCCCGGGAATATAAAAGCTTTTTTTCTAAATCCTGATTTTAAAAAGGAAATTACTGTGCAATGGGATAGTGTGGAAAATGTTGACTATTACAAAGTCTATAAAAACATCAACAGAAATGAATATATCCTTGTTGAGGATTCTCTTACCTCACTTACCAGTGTTACTTTCCTGGAAACTATCCATTCACAAGAAATAACTTATACTGTTCAATCATATGACGGGGCAGCAGCTTCTGATATGTCAGGTGGATCAAATCCAATTATACTGACATTCGAAGATTTGATGGTGGCTGCACGTCCCTCTGCCGAATCATTTATCACGAATGGTTCTGATGAATCGGGGATCCAAATTTCCTGGAAGGCCGATATAAATGCAGACGGGTATGTTCTGTTTAAAAGCAATGACCCCGATGGAGAATACGAGGAATTATATAGAAGCGAAACCCCTGTTCCTTATTTTGATACATCAGTAATTCCCGGAGAATTTTATTATTATCGATTGTGTTATGTATTGGAAGACCAATTCTATGGTGTTTCGGAATATGTTTTTGGAATTGCTTCTAATAATAATATCGATATTTTTGAGAATAATGAGACAAAGGAGAAAAGCCAGAAATTAGTCTCCGGATCTGTCAATAAAGCAAATATATATTATTACCTCGATAATCACAATAATAGATTAATAGATACTGATTGGTATTATATTACAATACCTCCCGGATCAACAGAGATCATTACCTTTATCCTTGCTCCCGGTTCACCATTAATCGGAACCCTTCGCTATAAACGGGAAGATCATGATCCGGTTCTTCTTACCTGGGAAGATGAAAGTTATGAATTAACAAATTACAGCGATGAAGATATGGATGTCTATTTTACATTAGATATTGATACAAGTCTTATAACAAATATTTTTGAAGAGTATGAGATCATTCTGGGATCAGATTACCAATTCTTTTAGTCATGAAAAAAAGCAGTAATTTTATATTGAGCAGGAAAAGGAGTTTTTATGAATTCTAAAAAATACTTTATATCAGGGTTTTTAATGATATTAATATCCACACATCTTTTTTGTATTCCCACATTGCATGTAACAACCCGCCAGGAAACCCGTTTTCAGGTAGGTGACAGTTTTGTCGTGCAAGTAGATCTCCTTGATAATGAAGGTGCCTATGGTGTTTATTTTGATCTGCATTATGACAGCAGTATTTTTGAACTTGATTATGTTATCCCAGGCGATTTACTCCCTGATATTGAAGATTCCCAGGAGTTTTTATATGCTGTAAATCCTCCCGGTGATCCGGGTCGGGTAGTTGTTTCCAATACCAGGATTGGAAATCAACCGCTTTTTTTTCATGATGGGACCATTGCTCAATTTGTTTTTAGGGCACTTCAAAGCAGCGAGAATCAGACAATTTATTTGGATGATAGTGCTACTGCTCTGTTCAAAGAGAATATGACCCCCTCGGATATCGAGATCGAGAATTTAACCTGTATTACAATAATGGATGTATACACCCATTATTTTGTACAAATTATATCACCGTATAACAATTTTAAAAGTGATCATAAGACAATTGATTTTCATATCCAGGGTATTATTAATAATCCGGAAGCAACCGATGAGATTACAGTCGGTCTTAAAAAAGTTGTCGATTATAAAAGTAATGCAGATATGTGTTTCGGGACAGAAGAACTAATCCAGCCTTTAGTTTCAGGGCAGGCTTATTTTGAAGCCGAAGATACCCGTATGTTTGATCTCACCCCGGGTTATAATTATATTGCAGCAAACTTATATATGAACGGTATATTAAAGGCTTCTGCCGTAAAACGTGTTTACTATGAAGAGAATATGCATGGAGTGAAGATTTATAAACCGGTTAACAATAGTATTACCGGAAAATCAATCATTACGGTTCAGGGTGAATCATCTTTTGCCGAAACCATTATCAATAATATCAATGTGAAATCTCATAAAGTTTCTCCTGAAAAATACCAGTTCATTTATGAAAGGCAGAAACTCAAAGAAGGTTTTAATAAAATTACAGCACAAACAATAAATCCTGATGCACCGGAAATCGTATATAAGGATACAATTGTTGTCTATTACCAGCGCGATGAATCTGTATTTGATTTTATTACTCCCCTGGAAGATGAAGTATTTAAAAGTGGAGATATTAAAGTAGAAGGTGTGATAGATACCATAGACAGAACCCTTGTGACTATAAAAATGCGGGCTGAATTTAAACCATTCGGTCATAATGATGATTTCAGATATGTGTTTTACAATACTGATCAATCAATGACAGACATCGTGCTCCGGGATCTTGATAATAATGAAAATTTTCTCTTGAGCCAGTATGTTTTTGAAGCTCATTTTAATCTTTCTTTGCTGGATGGATACGGTTCCGGTATATTAACCTTTTATGCTGTGAAAGTTGATAAAACTAATACTAATGAAGATCTGGAGATAAGCAGGAGAGTTATCATTAATAGTGACCGGTTAGAGATCGATTTACAGCAACCACATCTTTATAGCGAAGAAATCCTTAACTCGGACAGTCACCTGGCCCGCTATTTTTACCCTGAGGATTTTATTCCTGAAGATAATTTCCTTTCGATTAGTGGAAATGGGGTCATTGGATTAAGCAGGAAACCGGAAACAGGTAATTATGAAGATACGACACTTACGGAGAAACATGTACAGGAATTGGTATTGTGTCAAAACGGAAATCACTATTCCGTTATTAATTCAATTCCTAACCGGATCGAATTGTATGAGAAAAAACCGGATGAAAAGTACTATGATGAGTCTACCAGACAGATTTTTTATAATGCTTATGCACATTGTGCAGTTGAATTCGGGAATAATAATCTCTTGTTAGGGATAAGTAATTATAACTTGGGAAGTGATGGTGATTCGGGTCTTGTTTTATATAATAACGGCATATTACGGACAGCACAACTCCCATTCAATATTAATCATATCCAGTATATAAGACGGGTAAATGAGACCTATTACCTGTATTCAAGCAATTCCACATATTTATATACATTCGATGAATCATCGGTGGTGATCAATCAATATGATGATTCTCATTTTGTAATCCGGAATATTCGTAAATATTATTTGCCCAATAACCATTTTATTAATGGTTTTCAAATCACACAAAATGGCGAATCTGTTGTTCTTGCCACAGATGTCGGACTCAAAATATATCACTATAATGAAACGGCCGATGTGTATAGTCTGGTAGATGAGTTATACACGGGGTATACAATAACCCGGGCGGATACTTCTGAACTGGAAGGCGGATATTATGTTTCTTTACTCAGCTACCGGTCTGAATTACATCCTGAAATCTTACATATGGGTACAGTCACGCGGACCCCGGATAACACCTTTATCATAAAAGAGTGTGAAATCAGCCATAATTATAAGGCTGTATATGAGATCGGAAAAATCAGGAATAATCTTTTCTTTGTGTATGGCATGGATGAAAATGATTCACTTTTTTTTCATATATATGAGGTTTTGTACGGGGGTGATATTATTCAGGAACTCTCTTTACCTTTTTCTTCACCTCTTGCAGAAAAAAAGCATCTCCTTTTTTTAGATGAAAGAAATTACATCCTGTATGGCACGGGATTAATCTCCGTCACGGACATATATACCGAAGAAAAGGGAACTCTTGAATTACTTCTAACAGATGACACTGTGGATGGTATCGTAGGATTCAGTTTTGAAAGTCCTTCGAAATATGAGGGTCTGCTTTCTGTGAGTTATCTTTTTACAGACGATCTTATGGATACTCATTTTATTCTCTTTAACGGGGGGGGGAATTCCGGTTCCACACCCGGGCTTTCGCTTTACAGGTTTAACAATAGAAAAAAAAATAAATATTTGAGATTACGATTTGAATTCCGGAGTGGAGAAGACGGGATCTTTGCGAGTTCTATCAGGAATCTTAAAATTATAAAACAGGAAATTGTAAAGGTAACCGGCAACACTATTTCGATAAAAGGCTTTATACATGATAAGACTGTTAATGCAGACGGCTTTACCATAAACAGTAAAATCGTCCCTATTGATGAAAACGGACTCTTTACCGATGTTGTTCCTGTAGATCCGGAAAGCACAAGTCTGATAAATGAAGTTAATTTATCGGTTGTCAATGCAGGGGGTGAAACAGATGAGATACATTTTTCAGTGATTACGGTTGCGAATGAACCGGAACTCGATAATGTGGTTTTATTCCATTCGGAAGATCAATTAGAACCGGTTATCACTTATGATGTAAATGATGATACAGATTACCTGCCAATAGAAACCGTACAGCATACAATATCCCTGCAAGGTTATTTTTCAGGTCTTTTTGGGGTTCAGGTGAATTGTGAAGTGTATACCATTGATTCCAGGAATAATATTTCAAGATTCATTGATTCATATTCCGGTGATTTTATTGAAACAGAAGACCATGCCGGTATACTTTCCGGTCTTTTTAAAATAAACGATATAAAACTTATTCCCGGTCTACAAAGAATTATCTTAAGAACATTAAACCCCGCGGGAAAGAAAAAGGAAGTAAAATTTGATATTAGCTTTAATGTTATTGAACAAAAAATAGAATTCTTGAATTATGTGGTGGAAGATTCGCTTTTATTACCTTTCCACCCCGATACTGCGGCAATTGATTACCCTGGCCGTGAAACATTTGAAGTTTGTAAAAATCATGCTCATGAATATATCTGGAGTTTTGAACTAAAAGGCAGGGTTATTACGAGTAATCCTGTGGATTTTATAAATTTCCGGTCAGATAACAACTATATCTCCTTTAGTAAAAATGATGAACGGGATGTGGATTTTATAAAAGTAGAACTTGATGAATTGGGTAAATACTTTAGCGTAGTAGTAAATCTAAAGATGAATGATAAAAATAAAAATGTCTCTGCATATTTTAAAATATGGCCTGATTCACTCCAGATGGCGGAATTAAGCCAGAATATGTATATTAATTTTGAAAAGATTTTTAAAGATATATCACCGGATTTTAGTGATTCTGTATTGGATAGTGAAACCGGTAAGATAGACCTTGCGTTTCATTTTACTGAATCTATTCCCGCTCATATGTGGCTCCGCCTGCGGTTCAACCATCACGATCTGTATGATTCTCCCATATACATTCCTTTAGCATCAGAAAAAGCAAATTTTTATTTTGATTATTCTTCCGATTTTTACCAGCTAAAGAAGCCATTACAGGCTTCTCCTGGTTATAATATTCTCGAGTGGTGGTTGTATGAAGATATGGATACTGTAAATGCCTTTGATGTTGAATCAGATACATTACTCGGAAAGTCAGGGATCTCTGATTGCGAGGTGTTTAATTTTGATAATGGCAAAGAATATATTACGTTGGATTGTCAATTTCCTGCCAGGGACATCTATTATAACAGGGATACCCTTGCGTCTGAACCATTACAGGCTACATTTGATGATAGAGGCAGCCTGCGTCTTTTCATTAATGATACTGAAATAACTCTCGTTGAATATATATCACATAACGCATTATCCCTGGATTTGACCTCTTTGGAAAATATCCTGGTACAGGGGATGAACACCATTACTCTTACCTATAAACTTGAAACAAAGAATATTGATCAGACAGTCTGTTCGTCATTTAAATATGATTCTGTTACCCCTGTTGTCACTATTACGTCGGTAGAAACAAAAGAGGATTTTAAGGCACCTTCTGTTCAATCTGTTACCTGTGAGATTACAGAAGATAATCTGAAACGGGTACACCTTATTTACAATGATAGTGTTGTGAATGTACATGCCGATATTACCATTCTTTCGGATAATACGTATGTTTATCAATGGAATAATTTAGATGAGCTTCACATCATACCTGAAAAAACCAGAACCCTTTATATAGAGGTCATTGATATTACCGACAAAGTGGGAATGAGTAAAAAAATAGAGCATGGTTCCTGGCTTTATTATGATATCGACCTTTCAAATAACATCCTGGAAACCCAAGTGACTGGTCATGATGAATTGGTCATTTCCGGAACCGATGATAGTTCACCTGATTACAGCGGATACTGGAATGAAGCCGATAATAGTTTTACTCCTCATTTAAAGTATATTTCCAAGGATCTCCTGGATGATTCCGGCATTCCCCTGCGGGAAGATATATCGGAAAATTTTGATACCGAACATATTCTTAACAGTGATAGAAAATATCTTATGTTTGAATTTTGGAATAGAAATAATCTGGATGCCTGTGATCTTGCGTATCAACGGAAAAATGAAATCACTAAGATTGCTGCAATAACCCCGGTAGAAATGTGGGCCCATCGCGGCACCACAACAGACGGGAGTTTGATAAATACTTTTCTACTGGATGATATGGTGAATGATGATGATGCCCAGCTTTACAGTATAGTAGAAGGTTATGAAACTTATGAAAACCAATATGTGGGATTTGCCCATGAAATTCTTTGTTATGAGCATTATATTCTTGTTCTTGAAAGTGTTGACCAGAACGAAGACGGACTCGTCGATTACCGTGCTGTTATTATCTATGACCTTCTTAAGCCTCTCGATTCTGCGGAAGGCATAACAGGCGAAAACGACGGCTCCACTCCCACCCCGGAACCGCAGATTCCGTCTCCTGAAGACAGGGAACAAGGGTATCCCAGGATTATAAAGATAATTGATTTTAGTCATATGCAAAAAGCAAAAAAAATGAAAATATATAATGATTATCTTTTTCTGCTCTGTGAAGACGAGGGGATCGTTATTTATGATATCAGTGCCCTAAATGATCCTGCCACACCGGAAGTTTTTTACCTGAATACGATTATACCCCTTAACCAGGACGGGGAGCACTGCTCTGTCTATGATATTGCTAAAAATGAGAATTATCTTTTTGTCGCAGCCGGGGAAGATGGAATAATCACTTATTATGCGACAGACCTCAGCTCACCCCACAGAATAGATGAAATTTTTAAAGAATCCTACAATCCCGTTTCCCTTTGTATATATAAGAATCATCTCTATGCGCATTCTGATACGGAACATCTTTTAAAACTGGAAATAATCCCGGGAGGTAATCAGACATGCAGGTTAGTACGTTCTAATGTGGTAGAAACCGAACTACCGGCAGGACCGGGAAGTAAAATAATGTTCGATGAAGATGTATTGCAATTAATCCCGGATAATAATTCTCCTGTTTATTCCTACTCCATTAATGACTTATCCTTAATCGAAAAATCGGGAATAGATTGTAATAATATTTCGTATATCGAAAGCTTGAGTGACGTTGTGTACAGTACGGACCAGGGAATTAAGCGGAGGGAGAATGAAAATTACGAAGTGATGATATCGGGAGCCTGCTATGGAGCTGTATCCTACAGAAATTTTATCTATACAGCCCATGGGAAAGCCGGGATTAAAATTTTAGGTGCGAGTGGAATTACAAATTATACTATGGAAGATACTTCAAATGATAATTTTCCCGATGGTTGGAATCTCTATCTTAACAGCGATAATATTAGTTGTGTCGATGGTATAGTAGATCTTCCGTATACGGTCAATGGTTATACACACAGTGGTATTGTTAAAGAAATTTTTGATCAGGAAGAGGATGCGGATGGCGAAGTGGTAGACACGCAAAATACCCGGCTTGTGGATCCATTATCCTCTATTATTATCAATTTTAAACAAAGTATTGTTAATGAGAGTTCTTCGATATTTACTGTTAAACTAAAACTAACAGATGCCGGAATACTCAGTAAGAGTTTTATTATTGATCCGGATGATATTGAAGATACAGATGACTCAGACGATACAGAAGGCCTGGAAGATATTGTTGACTTAACCGATATCGTTGGATTCAAGTTGTTCGAAGGCGATGAATTAAAGGGAATTTCTGTGCCCTTTTCCGAGTTCGGATTATCAGATGAAGACAATCTTGAATATGTTGAACTGGTCAATGACATGTTCTGGGCCAGGGAGTCTACGACAAACCGCCGGGAAGGTCTTCTTTGTATTGAATCAATCGGGCTTCCTCAATACAGTACTTTTAGTGTGCCTATAAATCATGCTGCTTTTAAGGTAGATCGGATGAGTATCGGTGATTCCGGTGTTGTTAACGTTCCCCTTGAATTAATACAGTCAGAAGATTTTACGGAGACTGAGACAGGAAAAATACTTGTGTACTTTTCTCTGGATAAACAGAATCCGAATAATGAATTACGAAATAAATTCAAAAACCTATCAGATGCAGAGATCCCGGAAGAAGATTTAATTCAGGTCGATTACAGCCTCGATTATTTTGAGGAAAATTTGCAAAGAAATCTTAATGGGCAATGTGAAGATAGTCAACGGGATCGCTATTTGGGACTCTTAACCCCTTTAAATACTTATAACAACCAATGTTTTACCCGTGCCTTTGAGGATTACCAGGAGCGACGGTTGTCAGAAAATATGGAATCAATAAAACTCGGGGAGTCTACGGAAAATCTGGTTCTGTTAAATCCCCCGGAGAATTTTAAAGCTTATCTCACTGATACGCTTATTGTTACTTCATCCACCTCGGGAGAAGAAATCGATGAAAAAACAAGAAAGATTATTCAACTCCCCCGGGGAAACAATGGATCGATTAATTTCTGGCTCAGACTGGAGGAGGAAATACCTGCTTTTTATAATTATGTCACATCCGGGTTCTGGGAAGACTATAACTCTACCTTTGGGAAACCCCTGGTAAGCTGGGGAGCAGATGCATATGACAATGAATCAGATTATGAGGATGCTACGTACCGGTTTATCGCTTTTCCCGGATATGTCGGGTTTGCGCAATTTAAACAAAATTCGGGATTACAAAAACGTAATACGGACATTGAACCTGGAAATATTATTTTACAACCGATTAATGTAACAGATTCGCTTTCAGATAATGATTACGGCACATGGCTCATGGTGACCTTAAGTTGGGATTATACCGGGGGATTAACAATGTTTGTGAATGACCGGCAAGTTAATGAGTCCCCGGTTAATTTCACAAATTTTAACTTTGAAAAATTCCTTAACGATTATATTGTCTTCGGTGACATCGGCCAGGATGTCGACTGCTTTTCTTATTCCCTTGCAAGCCCCAAGGTATTTAACCGGACCCTGGACAGTAAAGATGTTTCTGCGTTGTATGCAGCCTATAACCGCTTAAAAGGGAGCGGGACAGATTTAACTGTGAACTTTAATAATAACAGGAATA
>JAFGRV010000561.1 GCA_016934975.1 Spirochaetales bacterium
AACTTTTGATTTCTTGCAAACCTGCGTTTAGCTATTATTCCGAATATTCTTGTTTAAAAAACAAGAATATTCGGAATAATAGCATAAATACGCTTGCATCAAGGTAGTACCAATTTTATAATGTAACTATGACGGATTCGCAAAAACTCATTATTGCCATAAATAAAGGGGCTGAAAAAACAGTTCTTAAATTATTAAAAAAAGGTGTGAATCCGGATACAACATCTGAAAGTTACAGCGGGAAAACACCTCTCCATAAAGCCGCTGAAAAAGGTTTTACATCAATCGCAAAATTGCTTTTTAATGCAGGCGCTCTTATAAACAAACCGACTGACGGAGAATACGGAACCGGAGACACACCCCTTCATGCTGCCGTCTATAATGGGTATGGAGCGATGGCCCGCTTTCTTATTGCAAAGGGTGCGGATATTTTTGCCCTTAATAAAAACGGATGTTCCATCCTTGATTATGCATGTTTTTCAGGCCTCCATTGGCTTGTAAAGCAGATCCTGTCAAAAGGCGGAAATCTTAATAACTACAAAAGTCCGGATTGTCCCCTTTGTTATGCAGCCCGGGGCGGACATTCTGATATTGTTCATTATTTAAGAGACAAAGGTGCGGAAATTACAGACCCACAATCACTTTTTTCAAATGCCTGCCAGGGAGGCTTACTCTGGTTTATCGAAGATTTAATGGAACAAGGGGTTGATATTAATAAGCCGGATGCCCGGGGAGATACTCCCCTTCATAAGGCCGCCACAGGGACAAATACTCTTTCGGTTGCACAATTTCTTATCGATAAGGGTGCTTCTATTAATGCAAAGGTCTCTTCCGGCTCTGATGAAGGAGCAACACCCCTGCACCGTGCCGCCCGGTCCGGCAATTTACAAGTCGCCCGGTTACTCGTTGAAAATGGGGCGGATATCAATTCAGATGCCCATTTTCTCGGCACCCCCCTCATCCATGCAGCCGCGAATAATCAGGAAAAAATGATTATATTCCTGGTAACCGAGGGAGCTGATATCAGCACAAAAATAGGCAGATGTATTTCATCGGATGAGCTGGTTTTTTCATATGAGGACAAAACAATTCTTTTTTGGGCGATCAAACAAAACAGAATAACTATAATAAAAAAACTTATCAGCCGCGGCGCAGATGTTTCGGCGATCGATCATGAAGGCAAAACTCCCCTCCACTATGCAGCCCAATCCGGAAGAAACAAAATCATTCCCCTTCTTATGGAAGCCGGATCCTTGGTAGATGCAAAAGATAATGACAAAGGATACACACCCCTCATGTGCGCGATAAATGGAAAACAGGAGGATATTGCTTTTCAGCTTATTTCTTTTCATGCTGATTGTACTGTATTAGATAAAGATAACAATACCATACTTCATCACGCGGCAGAACAAGGCCTTAACCGCCTTGTGATGTATCTTATAGATAACAAGGCCGATGTGAATGCACGGGCACAATACGGAGAAACCCCTTTGCACCGGGCAATTTTCTGGCAAAACGAGAAAACAGCCGCGATGCTCCTGTTATATGGAGCACGTATTGATATGCCGAACCTTATGGGAGATTATCCCTTATTTTACGCCGCAGGGATAAGCGGGAATCTTGTTCAGATGATCATAGACCGCGGAGGGGATGTTAATAGAAAAAACAAAGAGGGACAGACCCCTTTACACCGTTCCGCTCATTTTAATAAACCCGGTGCCGCGATCTGTCTTATTGAAAATAAAGCAGATATCGATATCCCCGACCGTACCGGCCGGACACCGTTGTATATTGCGGCAGAAGAAGGCCATTTTGAAATAGTAAAAGTTCTCGTTACACATGGCGCGGACATGACACTCAGGAGCACGGAAAATGAGAAATGGAACGCCTTTGAAATCGCAAAAGAAAATAATCATCGCAACATCGCCCATTATTTATCAGAATGCTGTGGGAAAACGAGTAAGGAACTCGATGAAATAAGGAAAAACCACATTCTTTCGCTTTATTTTCATGCCATAGAAAAAGGTAATACCCGGGAAGCTCGATATTATATCAACAATCATCATATCGATATTAATACACAAGACGCAAAAGGAAAAACAGCACTCCATATAGCTGTTAAAAAACAAAAAGAACACCTTATCAAGTTTCTTATTCTCAATGACGCGGATATCGAGATAAAAGATTCACAAGGGAAAACACCGCTTCAGCTTATCAAAGCAAAAGATACTGCATTGTTACGGATACTTACAAATCCGCCACAACTGAAAGAAAAAGTAAAAGAACTTGTGCATCATATAAAGAGAGATGCATCAACAGAAAGAAATGAAAAAATTTTGGCCCTCCTGAATTCGGATAAAAAGATCTGCCTTGCATTGACTTCCATGGAACTTGATTACCTGAAACGAATAAACTCCGGGACCCTTGCAGATATCATCCCGGCAATAAAAGAATACCGGCAAAAAAACCTTTTCTCCGGGATGGAATGCGATTCATGCGGGAGAGATACGGTAAGAAAGCTTCACAGCGACATATGTCATGGGAATCCTCACACTCCTGCCGCAGATACCGGGATAAAATGGTATTGCGAGTGCATGTCCTGCGGAGAAAAATCTTCCTTTATAATCTGAATTTATTTGTTTTCATTATTTTTTTTGTATTTTTGAGAACGTTCCATAAAATTGATGATTTTAGAAGGAGAAACCTTGGTTACAGGTTTTATTCTCCAAATTTTACGGCATTCTTTACAGATATGAACATCTTTTAGAAAAGGAGAGGCGACAACCATAACCGTACCAAGAATAATAAATACCAGCCCGACAACGGGAATATAAAACGTCCATGCTCCTATGCCAATTAAAAGCATGCCACTGGCAGCTATAAATGTTGGCCGGAATTGATTCGTTACAGAGGATTTACACCCGGGACATATGTAATCACTTTCTTTCATAATCATAATTGTCTATTAATTATACCTCTAAAAAGAAAATATTACAAATAATAAATTCTATTTATGCACAGTACCTTGCAAAGATAAAAATGCCTCCTCCATTCTTCGAAAACCAAAGAGTAAATAAATAATTTTGTTCTTTTCAATGCCTGTAAGTTTCTGTATAC
>JAFGRV010000562.1 GCA_016934975.1 Spirochaetales bacterium
TTAAAATATTTTTCCATAAAACTTCTCCTTTTTTATAATTTTTTTTTGACATCTATGACCAAGGTAAGAATTAATAATCTCTATAACCTGCAAGGTGATGAAATTTTCCATTTACCCTTTCAACTTCAGACTTCACTCCTCTTTTTTTGGACATGGTTGCCTTCATAATTAATATTTCACCTTTAGAAACAGTCTCCGGCTGTGTTAAAAATCCCCAATAATTCGGTTTAAATGCCCGTATAACTCTTCTAAACATTGTGTACTCTACAGTTCCTTCAACAACATTTACAATAGCCGTTAAATATCTCGGATTTTTAATATCTTTGGTATATGAGTGTGGTTGTGTATGATAATAAACATATGATTCTAAAACAGCTTTACTGCCAAAATAATCTTTGTATAAATTATATATAAACTCAGCAGTCGCTTTACTTTCTCCTCCTGGTCCTGATGTTACATCCGGATTAAGAGGATCCGGTTTAAATCCGGTTTTTTCAACCAAATCGACCAATTTTTCCGGGGCTTTTTCATTTTTATACTTCTCATAAATCTCCACAGGAGATAAAGCTAATAATGTTTTAATGGTTTCTTCTGATTTTGATTTAATGGTTAATGTGAAATCTTCTTCATCTTCCGAATAAAAACATACCTCACTCCCATTACCTGCATCAATTATTTCAAATGGTTTTGCAGTATTTACCTCTTGAATTGAATAAGGCTGATCACAGGAAAATACAAAAAAAAGTGATAATGCTAACAATAGCAAGGGAAGTTTATCTACATTTTTTATCATAATTTTCTCCTTTTAATAATTCTTATAAAGTATAGTTAAGAGTCAGGGAATCTTTTCCGGAAACAGGTTGGTCTGTAAAACCTCCGGTTTTGTTATACCCACGAGTTCCGGTTCTTCATTGAAATTAAATTTTCTCCTCCTTTCTTCGAATTTTCCAACCTTAACTTAAAAACAATTTCACGATTTTCGTTCATCTCACTTTGATTATCTTTGTAATAGCAGACTATAGAATCAATTTTTTTTTCGCTTTAAGCCATTCATTTTCAATGCAGATTACCAGACATCAATTTTCAATAAAAGCCTGAATTTGGAGTATATTTGCCCCTGATTTTGGAGGGATTGTTACTATATTTTATTAAAAAGAACTAAATTGAGAGATTTTTAACACATTTTCCAGGTTGATGTATGAGGTTATTTGCAATTTTAATGCATTTATTATAATATTTAACTGAATTAATTATACATAAAGGCTTCTATGAAAATAAGAAACAATTTTTTTTATAAGAACAAATTATACTTAGTGCTGATAGGAATCTTTTTAGTTATTATCAGCTGTTCGGAAAACAGAAACAACGAATTTCATACCGATGTGGTAAAGGGTTTTATAGACATCTCGCATATACCGCAAACAGACCAAAAGAAAATTGAGCTTAAGGGTGAATGGGAGTTTTACTGGAACCAGCTCTACGAACCTTTTGACTTTAAAACTCCTCAACCAATAGAAGGTGATTTTATAAATGTCCCGGGAAACTGGGTAAATTACAAGGGAGATATATACAAACCAAAGCGATACGGTTACGCAACCTACCGGTTAAACATGAAAGTCCGCAAAGATCAGGATTACGCTCTTAATCTGCCTGTTATCTGGACTGCATATAAATTCTGGATAAATGATCTTCTCATCAGTACCGGAGGGAAAGTTTCAAAAGAGGAACGGTTCTCCGAGCCGACCAACAAACCAAGAATCGTATACTACCGCAGCACAAGCGAAGAGGCTGTTATTACACTTCAAATGAGTAATTATGATGCGTTATGGGGCGGCATGGCGAACAGTTTTATTATCGGTGATGTCCAGACTATTCAGCAGGATCTTATGATTAAACGGTTTTATGAAAATTTCTTTTTTGGAGTAATCTTTATTTTTGCTATCTACCACTTTGCTTTGTTTTTTTTCTGGAAAAAAGACTATTCCACACTCCTCTTCGGAGCTTATTGTTTCGGGCTTGCGGTAAGAACCCTTCTTGTGGCAAACGGATTTATTTTTTCCATGGATCTGCCCGGATGGGCGTGGGAATTCGGTTATAGATTGAATTATCTCGGCACATATTTAGGAGCCCCTTTTCTCATGTTTTATCTTTATTATCATTTTAAAAAAGAACACAGTAAAATCTTTGTTTATGGAGTTTCAATTGCCGCCACATTAATGGCAGTACTTGTGCTGGTTACTCCCTATAAAATTTATGTAAACACCCTGGTTTTTTATCAGGTGATTATGGCCATGATAACCTTATACCTTGTAGTCGTATTCAGTCTTGCCATTTATCACAAAAGAGAAGGTGCGGTTCTTTCCGCAATCGGGATTTTTTGTTTTGCTATTGCCGCTTTTAATGATGTACTCTATGTCAATTCTATTATTCATACAAGAGATTTAACCCCCCTGGGACTCTTTGCTCTTATTTTATCTCAGGCCCTTGTCATTGCAAGACGGTTCTCCAAAGCATTTGCCAGGGTAGAGGATTATTCTGAAAAACTCGAAGAAAAAGTAAAAATAAGAACACAGCAGCTGGAAGAAGCAACAAATCAAAAAACTCATTTTTTTATCAATTTTGCACATGAAATTAAAACTCCCCTTACATTAATAATGAATTACATGTCAAAAGACATTGAAAAACGAGGATTGTCACAAGAATTAACATTAGTTCAGCAGAATATGATTAAACTAAAAAGAGATATAATAAATTTTCTTGATATTGAAAAACTGAACATGGGCAAAGTCTATTATGATCATGATCAAATCCTGAATATCAGCACCGCGGTTTCCATGAAATATCATCTATTTAAAGAACTGGCAGATAAAAAAAATATTAAATTAAAATGCGACATAGATGACAATAATTATTTCATTAAAATTGATCCTTTTGCAATTGACCGGATAATTAACAATATCGTATTAAACGCCATTATTCATACTGAACCAGGAGGAACCGTATCTTTAAAATTATACCGGTTTAAAGAAAATATCTGTTTGTCGGTATCGGATACCGGTATCGGTATTTCAGAGGAACAGCAAAAACATTTATTTGAACCATTTTATCAGATGTCCCGGGAAAAACGTAGTATACAGGGAATCGGTCTCGGATTAAGTATTGTTAAAAAAATTCTTGATGACATCCATGCGGATATCAATGTAAGCAGTAAAGAAAGGAAAGGTACGGTTTTTACAATTTATTTTTCTTCATATTCTCTTAAAGAGGGTGATACAGTTGTAAGCGAAGAGAATTATACAAAGCCCATGAGTGTTAATTTTAATATTCCCAAAACGACAGACAATTATAATATCGAAAAACCGAATATACTGCTTGTTGAAGATAATACTGATATGATCATCTACATGCAGGAGGCGCTTGAGACTGATTACAACTTTTTTTACGCGGTGAACGGTATGAATGCCCTTCAAAAACTGAAAGAAATTCCAAAACCTGATCTTATAATATCAGATATCATGATGGATGAAATGGACGGATACGATTTTTATAAAGCTTTAATCCGGGACAGCAGATATAATGGAATTCCCTTTATTTTTCTTACTGCAAAAACAACCGAGGATGAGAAATTAAAAGGATTGTCCCTGGGGGCTGTTGATTTTATCTACAAACCTTTTTCCATAGAGGTGCTCCGGGTTAAAATCAATTCCTTAATCCAAAACCGTGAAGCAACAAAAGAAGCCAACAGAGCAGAGCTGGAAAAGAAGATATCCATGGCATTGCGCAGCGAGGAAGAGAGTGCCGAAGAAAAAGTATTTCGACAGAACCGTCTTTTTAAAAAATACAAAATAACTTCCAGGGAAAAAGACATTATCCTCTTACTCATCAAAGGATTGGAATATAAGGTTATAAGTTCTCAGCTCAATATATCTTTTAATACGCTGAAACCATATATTACAAAAATTTACAGAAAACTTAATGTTCAAAATAAAGTCGAATTGACAAATTTGTTCAACTAGTGATAGTTTAGCGGCTCCACTCTCAAGATAAATCAAGAGTTATATTTTCACCCTATATCGATTTTTCCCATCCCTTCCTGAATTCTTCATTTGATGAAGAAAAAATACCTATCATAAAGGTTCATAATGATGATTTTTATGGATATGCAGGATTAATCAACAAGCGCTAAACAATAAAACACACCACTATTGCCCTATGGCATTCGCCGCCTGCTCTGCCAGGAGTTTCAACCCGTCATTTAATTTATAGATAAAAATCTTGTCCGGGTAATCTATGTCCTGTTCCAGATAACAAGGCCCCCACTCTTCATGGTCCATGAAGGCCCCGGGGCTGTATTCGCCGGTATAACCGCAGACAATCGGCATGCTTAAGCCCTGCGGGTACATATCGTTGACAGCGTAGAAGAGTAATCTTGGGGTTTCAATAGCGGTATTTATAAATTCAATATCTGTTTTTACCCACTTCCCAGCAGGAGAAAAGACAAAAGCACTACTTAAAAGCCCTCCCTTGCTTCTTTGCACGATTATTGGCTCAATTTTAACATCTTCGAAGTCTTCATCCCAGCGAATCGAAAAATATTCCAGCGTTCCGGTGAGCCTTGATGTCCCAAGCATCATCCTTCGTTCTTGGTGAATTGTTTTGGAGTACGGCCATTTAGATATTTGTAATTTTGTTAATTCTTGGGTTAATTTATTTTCTTTTAGTTCATTCATGTATAGATCTGTTATGTACCACTTTTTTTGTTTCCCTTTATTATAATATTGAATAAATAATAATTCATTTTGTGTGATTGGGTATAAATTCCCTGAAATTAATTGACTCTCAAATATTTTTGTATGATTAAAAACATCATAAATGGTATAGGAAGAATATGGTGGTTCCTGTATACCATGATTAACAAGGCCAAAATAAAAAATATTTTTTTTTGAATTAAGCAAATGATTATTGGTTATCTCATCATTGGGATTTGAGCTGGCAATTACATGAGCTGTCTTTTTTGTCTCCAAATCCAATATATAGACACCACGCCCCCTGATCTGCCATAACAAATCATTTTCCGGATCAGAATGAATACTATCACCCGGGTGTGGAGGAAAACCTTTCACAATTGGCTTTAATGAAACATTCCCGAATTTATCAAAAGTGAGGATACTAAAATCACCACTGCCGTTAAGCGTTGCAACACTATTTCGTTTGTTTATTTCAACTAATCCATAATATTTAGGTATATTTTTCAAAATTTCAGGTTTCAATGTGTTTGGCATATCATAAAACCCCTTTTCCTTATATATTTTCTCTTTTTCTACTTCACTTATTTTATTACAAGCAATAATTGTAAATATCACTATAAACAAACAAAATATTTTTTTCATCATATTAATTAATCCCTTAATATTATAAAATCGTCTTCCCCACCATCACCTTTAATTTCCTCAGCTTTTTTAATTTTGATTTTTATAAAACTTGAAAAATTTGTTATTGTTTTTTCCACTCTTAATGGAATCTTACTCAATTCACTATCTTCGATTTTCGCCTTATTTAACAACCAATCTTCATTTTTCAACTTCTCCTCTATCGCCGCTTTATGTCCTTCAAGGCGTTCCATGATTATTTCATCATTATCATCGAGGATGCCTAGAAAGCGCAAGGGGTTCAGGACGGCGAATTGATGCCAGGCATCGAATTTTGTGTTGAGTTTGGAGGTGGTGATTTTGAGCATTTGGAACATCCGGGCGTAGTATTCGCCGATGCCGCCGGTGATGTCCATTTCGAACATGGGCCAGTCGGATCCCATGAGTATGCGGTTTTTGGCTTTTGTGCCGTGGGGGCCGTTGAGTATTTCCGCAAGGGCGGTTCCAACATGGTATAGGTCATCCCCCCTGGCATTGTCTTTTCCATAGGTATTCGTCCCTTCATACCCCAGGGCGCCGGTTTTCATCAATATATCCCGCAGTCTCATTTTATATTTTATTTCCAGGTGTTTGAGTTTAAAACCCCCGAAGAATTGCTTTGTGTAGCAGTTCATAAAAAATCTTTTATCCGTGCCATTGTCAATAGCCTGCATAAGTTCCAGGAATTCACGATCTGTTAACGAGACGAGTTCCTGGTATTTATTTGTATAACAGGAAAGATCGGCATAGATATTCATGGAATCGTCTGCAAGCATTTCCGTTATCTCGTCCCGTAAGGCAGCCTTATTTTTCATAAATTGTTTTAACCTGTCGTTAAGTTGCTTCTGATATTCATTGTCTTCGTCTTTATCGCTGTATTTTCTCATCAAAGGCACCCAGGAGGAATAGCCCGAATAATGAGCAAGGCAGAGCTTTAATTTCGGGAATTTTCGTAAAACCCTTTTCCAGGCTGATGCAAAGACATAGTTGTTGTCCACATAATCCAGGGAATCGAGAAAATAATCCGCATCGAGACGGCACAAGGCATCCGTAAAATCGGTGTCTTTACCGGTAGTGATTTTGCCATTCTCTTTATCATCAGCCCTTAAATAAAGGTAACTGTCGCCGATGACCATACCCAGGGGGGAGCAGTGACAGGTAATGGGAATCTGGTTTTTTTCACAATGCTTAAAAAATTCTTCCACATGTTTGAATTGATCCGCATCAAAGTGTTCGCCAATAAAAGATCCGGGGGTATATAAATCCGGGGGATAACCCAATTCAGTATACATTTTATACCCGAAACAGAGCCCTTTGTTTTGATGTTTCATAGATTGAGCCTGATGAAAAGCAAACTCATTTGATGTTTTCATTTTCCAGCCTTTTTCTCCCCGGGTGCCTTTTTCGCCGAACAGTTTTTTAAAGTAGGATGAATCCATGTGAGTGAGGGGGGTTATCTCCGGTTTTTCCAGTCCATTTCTTTTGTACGTAAAAAAACTATGGTGTTGGATTATATGGCTGATGAGAGAGTCCACCTGTTTCTCCCCCCCGGCGTAGTGCCTTCGGGGATCATAGTGATAAAAGGGCAATATCCGGAAAGGATAGCGGAGGGCGCTGGCAAGATAGTAGTTAAATTGCTTTTCATAGTTTTCAAAGGTTTCATGGGTTTCATTCGGGACTTTTTCTATATAATGGAAAAAGTTTTTATTAAACACCTTCTCATTTTTCCAGCTTTTACAGGTGAAATAGTCTTTATAATCCGAAGGATTGACATCATAGGGGAGCATTTTCCCCAAACCCGCGAGAACCACCAATAAACTCTCTTCCATATTTTTTGCCGTTTCCGTGAGGGTTTGCCTGGAGGTATGAATAACCTGCTTCAGTTCTTCTCCTATTTTTCTGATATCTGCGAGCCAGTAGTCTATCTGTTCCGTATGTGTGGCAAAACCCGGTTTATCCGGTTTCCCGCCAGCGATCAATGAAAGTTCATGCTCTATCAAGGAAAAATAATTATAGAGACCTTTTTCTTTCAGGAATTCTTTCACTTTTTTGATTACTTTTTCCATTTCCGGTTTAAGGTCGCTCTTGAGCCGAGAGGAAAAGTGATAGAAAGCATAATAAATCCTGTTTTGCTCTTTTTTATCCTGGTTTTTATATGCTGCTTCACAATTATCCGCCTGGTCCCGGGCATAGTTTGCAAGGCGGTCCCGTATTTTTATGAGTGTTTCACTATTCAGGTCATCTATCAATGTTTTACTAACAGGCCGATCCTTGGTCAGCTTTTTTACATTCTCCCGGGTTGTCCCGGGAATTGATGAATGGGCTGCCCGTTTTTTCAGGGTATCCAGATTTTTCGTTATTTTATCAATCTCTTTCCATAAAGGAGTCCGGCCCGCATCATAATAAACGGATGATGCCTGGTCATCAATCTGTTTTTTTATATAGTCCGGACCTTCTTTTTCCACTCTATTGCTTTTATTTTTCAAGGAACTGTTGTAGATAATATTCTCGAAGATACTTAAGTAGTAGTTATAATCATTAATAAAGTAAAAATCATCCCCGAAATAGAGATAAACAGGGATGCCGTAATTCCCCCAGAAACTCGCGTATGTCAGATCCATGGGAAAAGCAACATACATATGTTCAATCTCCAGATTGTTGTAATAGTAACGGGTAAAGGAGGCAAAATCATCCGCGGTCTTTTGTCTATCTGCTGCCATTTTTTGAACCACTTCCAGAGACATCATGCCCATGGCATATTCTTTTACTTCCATTTTATCGGTATCATTCATAAATAACCTGGCAACATTATAAGTGTTTAATGTCCCGATCCTGCCAAAGTCTTTCACTGCCATGGTTGCCGCGGACATAATGTTATTAAAAAGCTCCCTGTCTGCTTTTATTGAAATTTCTCTTATAAGCGGAAGGTTTCCGGTTTGTTTTCTGATATCAAGACCTTGTTCAAGAGATTCAAAACCCAACCGGGAAAGGATCTGCCCGGAGAAACCAAGATTCGAGTTCATGAGACCGGAAGTATTCGCTAATAAAGGGAGTATATATTTGGCCCAGCTTGAGTATGTTTCCAGACTATCGGCGATGTTATCAATTTTTTCCTCTCCGATAGAGTCTATGGCAGCGGCGACTTTCATCATCACAAGCCCCCATTGCAGGGGGAGGGGTGCACAATTGTTACTTTGTAAATGCATGTGAGCATCAATAAGGGGAATAAATCCTTTAAATGTGATCACTGTTTTTTCCCCGGTATATATGACAAATTGGTTTTCCACGGATCTTATTGCGGATAAACGAATGATTTTTTTATCTTTCTCTCCCATATCTTATATGTAATGGTAATACTTTCATGCGGCTTTTACCACTCAATCCCGGAGATAAAGACTGAATGTTAATTCAAAATGAGCTTTTAACGATGTGAATCCGATTCCTGTAGAAAAAGGAATTCCCGGACAAGAAATAATAAAAGTCAGGAGATTTTCGTCCACCTCTACCCAGACGGTCGACAATACGATCATAGTCATCTATTGTAATAATACAAAGACCGTTGAGTCTTAAGTTAAATAAAATCTACCTTAAATAAAAAAATGGAGGTTTATACATGAAGAAACAAAGTTGTCTATTGATACTGTTGCTTTTTTTAAGCGCAGCAGCCTTTGGACAGTCTGTCGTGAGTGATGTCTGGTTTCAATCCGGTATTGCCCATCCTTCGGCGGGTCAATATTTTGAGCTCGATCTCTTTGTGAATGCCGGAGATGACGAAGTTTTGCTTTTTATGGCTGATTTTCACTTTGATGCGGCACAACTGCAGCTCGATGCGAGCTATTACAACAATGGTGTGTATTGTCCGGTCTCAAGTGGGGGCACATTTTTTGTCTATGGTATACGAACGGATCAAATCAGCGTTTTTGCCTCCGAACCATCAGGCTTTTCGGGCGGTACGAATACGTACATTCTGACAATGCGGTTTCAGGCCCTGGTCCCGGACCCGGAATATCCGGATATTACCGTTAACGGATTAAGAAATATGGATGACGAGACGATTTTGCCGGATAATCCGCTTTTTGAAGTGGGGAGACTTAACACAAACCAGACAGGCCCGACACAATGGCACACTGTCACACTCCAAAACACATATAACAATCCGATCGTCATCATGGGAACCCCCAGCAATAACGGACCAAATGCCATGATCCTCCGTGTCAGAAATGTCACCCAGACCAGTTTTCAATATCAGCTTGATGAATGGAATTACCTCAACGGCATACATAATGCGGAAACCTTCGGATACCTGGTCATTGAAAAAGGAGGATACAGGGTCAATGGTATAGCTCTCTACGCAGATGATGCGACAGGCGTCACCGATGTCTGGAAAAGAGAGAATATAGATATCAGGGCTTTTAGCGGAAACCAGATAATCCTTGCACAGACAGTAACAACGAATGAATCGACAGCTGTTACTACCAGGTTAAAGAAGATTGATGATTTTAGGTTTGATATCCGGGTACAGGAAGAAGAAGGAGAAGACGGGACACACAGCCCGGAGACAATCCATTACCTGGCTATCGATAAAAGTTCCGGTATCAGCGGGATAAACGGAAAAAACTTTATATCCTCGATAGAACAGAAAATAACCAGCACCTGGGTAAATATTTTTTCCCCGATTGCCAATCCCATCGTATTCGGCCAGATTCTCACTTATGAAGATGATGATACTGCGTCTTTAAGATACAATCCTATTTCTTCTGAGACAATCGCAATAAAAATCACCGAAGAACAATCGGCGGATTCGGAAACGACACATGACAAAGAAACCATAGGATATGTGTTTTTTGAAGAGTAAAGTCTGAAAAAAACATAATGGGGTGAAGATGAAAGGATCAGGTTGATGCTGATAGAGCAGGATATGCCTGGTCCTTTTTAGTTTACCCATCGGGATCCGGGTTCCGGTCACACACATCATTAACAGAGCTATTTTTTCCTGTACACCGGATATGTATCACATAAATTTTCTCATGGGCTTGACTCGCGAGGCAGAATCGTATTACACATTATGAAAAGTAGTATCATTACGCAGGCTACGCCCGCAACCTAAATAATTAATTTATGACAAGGTTGCAGTTGTGAAAGCTTAATGATTTCACGCGAA
>JAFGRV010000563.1 GCA_016934975.1 Spirochaetales bacterium
ATCCATATTGCTTCGGTGGGATCCAACGTAGTGGAATCCCCATATTTTGCAGTCAGGGTTGTATACATCGTATAATAATCGATCTTTACCTGATTAAGTTCAATAATCATTATAAAGAGTTTATTATTATAAAACTGAAAGGAGGCGCGCTTTATATACATATTCCCGTCGCATTCAATCAGGACCTGACTCGTCGCCGGAAGAAAGGAAACATCCGGATCACCCCTGTAATCGAATAACGGATCATCCAGGAGGATCTCTTTCACTTCTTCACTCGCCATCCCGATTTCAATACCTCTGTACCCTTTGGGTCCTTCGGGTAATGTATCGACGACCATTTTTTCTTCACCGGGAGGATCCGTGACAACAGGGGGTTCTTCCTGAGGGTAAAGAGAGAGAGCCGAAATAAAACAAAAGAGAATTATTGGGATTTTTTTTAGCCTGTCACATTTCATTTTCCATCCTATTGAGATAAAGCGATGCTGAGAGCTGTTGAAAGTTTTAGTACATCCTGATTTCCTTTCCTGATTCGTGAACAAAGAACCGCAACAATCTCCCGCAAAATTTTAAAACCAAGTTCGGGATTATTCATACAGATTTTTTCAAAATCTTTGCGCTTAATCTCATAGAGCAGACATTTTGTTGATGCCGTAATTGTCGCGCTCCGGGGCGCATCATCAAACATTGCCATATCACCGAAAAAGGAAACCTTTTTTGAATCGAGCCGGACCATCGATTTCTCCGCCCTGCTGAATCCTGCTTTTCCAAGCTTTAAAGTGAGATTTTTCGTAACATTTACCTGACCTTCTGCAAAAAGATACATACTATCCCCGATATCCCCTTCTTTTATAATAACACGCTGCGCGGGTATTTCAATCTCTTTCACAATATCCAAAACACTTTCAAGTTCCAGGTCAGTAAGCCGGGATAATATGCGTACACCTTTTAAGAATTCTTTAATTTTCTTCTTTGATACTTTTGCCATACCTTACTCCTGCGCCTTCACCCCTTACTCTTTTATCGTCCGATCACAAATGCAATATCCGTTTCACCGATAATATAATCCTCTCCCGGACTTAATAATATTTTCTGTTCTTCCTTTTGTTCGCCAAGAAGATTGACTTCCGCCTCTTTAAACTTCCTTTTTATAAATTCATCTATAGCATCCGAACCTTCCGATAAGAGATCGTCTAAAGTCATCTTCTTTTCTTCACTCAACACACCGATGACAATACCCTTTCCCGCATTATAAAAATAATCAAGAAACTCCTTAAAACTCTTCCCGATAAAGGTTGATGGAACCGGTACCTGCTTAATCATATATTTACTCTCGAAAGAGAGAATCTCTTTTACCAGGAGAGGAATTCCTGCTGAAAAAGCCGATGTGGAGAGGAGAAAACCATTAAACTCCCCATTTACCAGTATTTCATCAACCTTGGCCCGGATTAAATGCTGTCTGTTTTCCGGATTCACAAGCTCCGCACTGGTGAGAATCTCATTCCGTAATGATTTTATCGCCAGGGTTGCCAGGATTGTTCTTTCATCTGCATTGGTTATCGTGTTTTGACCTGAATTATCCGAAAGAATAATCGCTGCTTTTGCCCCACGGATCGCCCCCCGGGTGAGAATATTTTCATTCGTAAAATCACCCCGTACAAAATAGAGATGAATTTCCGGAAATTTGACACTTATTGCCTGGAATTCCTCGGGAGACATCTCATTGATAAGAACGACTTCAATTTCTGTTTTTGAAAGCTTCACAAGACCTTCCAGGATATTTTCCGCATTATTATTCCAGCCGCAGATCACGATGTGGTTTTTGGTTGATATCGTCTGCAAACCTCTGCCCTCCTTCAACTTTTTATCGACAAAAATACTTGCAATGGTTCCGGAAAGAATTGAGGTAACAACAACGCCGATGAACATGAGAAAAATCGCGAATATTTTTCCAATTTCTGTTATAGGATATTTATCGCCATACCCGACAGTTGTAATCGTCACCACTGTCCACCACAATCCGTCAAAGAATTGTGTGAACATTTGTTGACTTTCCCCGATAACTTTTCCCTGTTCGACAAAATAGATAAAAATTCCCCCAAATAGTACAATTATAATCACGAAAATAATGAGTTTCGGGAGATTCTCTTTCCTTAATGATAGATATAAATTTTTTATTTTAGCAAATAAGGAGGATTTCTGCCTTCCGGTCATTTTCCCTCTTGATCTGCCTTCTTTTTTTAGATTCAGCATTCTCATATTCTATCTCTTCTTTATCTTTATCGGTTTAAATTGTTTGAAAATAAAGACAGGGTTTACTGTACCGTAACATTTTCCTTTTGAAATCATTTTCATCATGTGATACTATTCTTTTTATGAAAGAGCTCTCCTCCGTACTTTTTATCTTTTTTATTCTTTATACTTTGGGTGGATGTACTACTTCGCCTGGAAGTGTCTCTGATGAACTCTATAGATCAAATAACAAAAACGAACATACAAATGTGAATAAAGACGAAAGTACAGATCCGTATATAGATGATGATACTCAGTATGAAGATAAAGACGGGCTTTATATCACTTCTTTTCCGCACCAGGCACAGGTATTTATTGATTCCCGATATCGGGGGACGACGCCTCTCTTTATTCCCTCTCTTGATATCGGTAATTACCGCATTAAAATTCAACTTCCCGGATATTATCCCTATGAAACACGAATTTATTACCCCGGGGGGTATCTTAAGCAGAGTATAAGACTCAGAGTCATTTCCGGTAGTCTACAGCTTGATATCACACCTGTAGATGCACGCTTCTATCTCGATGATCTGCCGATGGGAAATCATCTGATAACGGGGATCCGGGTTGGTCCGCACACACTTCTTGTACGAAAATTCGGATATCGTGATCATGAAGAGACGATTATTATAAAAGAGAATGAGACGATATTCAAATCGATAGACTTGCAGCCCGCTCATTTTTCGATAACAAATTTTAACTTAAGTAGAAAAGTCTTTAATCCCCGGAATCCGGGGGGTCTGGGTAAGACTGATATCACATTTTTTGTATCAACCTATGGTAAAGCCACGATTATTGTAAGCACTTCTACCGGAGAAAAAATTTACTCACAGGATATACCGGAGTTTCAGACGTGGTATCAGAGATATTCCTGGAATGGGAGATTTACCGACAATTCCGTTTGTCCGGACGGTGAATATAGTATCCGGCTCGATGCAAAATCAAAGGACGATGGAGAATTATTTTCACTTTCTCACACTGTCCGGATTGATAGTTCACTCACTATTTCCTTTAGAAATAGCTGGAATGGCATTTCAGGACTCACATATGTCTGTTCTGCGGAAGTACTCCCTTTCCGGAGCTTCCAGACATCTACCCTCGTTAATGTCCAGGTCCCGGTAGAAAACGATCAGACAAGGATGAATGCTCCTGTCATCCTCATCGGCAGATCCGGTATCGGCAATAATCTTGAGGTAAACCTCCTTGGGAGCCTTATTTTCTCAGATACGGATTACCTTCCCTTTACCGTAAGTGCCGGGATAAAGTACCAAATGCTCAATCTGAGGAGCGTCATCAATCTCGGATCTGCGGTATATGCAAAAGCAACATATCATTATGGCACGGGCGCCGACACCTTCTCAAATTATTCCGGTTTGTCTCTCGGTATTCCCTTTCAGGGGAATGTGGGCCCGTTATTTCTTCTCATATGTCCGGAGATAATCATGTCTCCCTACCCGGTCACGTATTCAGATGATTATAATTCCGAAACAGCATTTAACATCCGGGGTTACGGGCGATTCGGAATTATGCTCGATTATGGAGTAATCATCACCGGAATCTCCGGTGCAATCCGGACAACCTCTTTTGCAGGTCCCGAAGAATTTACTATCCACTATCCTCTTTTAGGAGCATACGAACTTCATGTCATGGTTCCGGAATCCAATACCTATATTTCCCTGACTGTTGCCACGGAGTTTACATCGGCGGACTCTTTTAATATACTGGGGGGATTCGGGTTGGGACTTATTTATTAAAAAGTAGTGAAATAAGGCCGAAAAGGTGTTATAGAAATGTCAATGAGGGAGAAAAATGAAAATTTATTTAGTTGATATAAACTCGCTGATGACAGAAGCCTGGAAACAGGAATTTCACCACTTTAAAAACCCGGACCGGGGAATAACACAAAGCGTATGAGGAGATAGAGACCTGCAGCTCCGATCATGACAACGAAAGCAGGTTTTAGGAGACCTCCAAGGCTGTTTACAAGGCGCGTTTTAAAATATTCATTTGTAACGACAAAGCAGACATGTACCGGAGAAAGCATCATGCCCATATAACCCGAAGTAAAGGCAAGGAGTGTTGTCGCCAATAATATTCCCATATGGGGTTCCGGTCCGAGTATGGAGATGACAATCGGAAAAGCAGCACCTACAAATCCGATTGCAAGGCCCGAGGTCATACCGGCGATAAATGGAATGAGGACAACAATTGCAATGAGTGGAATCCCGATTGAATCAAGTTCCATGCGCATCATATCCACGAGTAATACTCCCCCCGGTAATTCAGCTTCCACAAAGGCACCGTAAATCCGGATAACTGCCACAAGAATCATCAGGGAGAGAATCCGTTTGGAAAGAATTATTTTTTTCCAGGATTTAAGGCCGAGGGGTCGTATGAATTGATGGATAATCATTGCAACGAGAATTCCGACAC
>JAFGRV010000564.1 GCA_016934975.1 Spirochaetales bacterium
TCCGGTCATACCAAGGGCATTAGTGACGGAATCATAATATCTGCCGCGACTATTGTCGTAACGGAAATATGCGAACTCTTGTGTATTATATCCACCGGCTATCGCGAGAGGATCTTGTATACTCTCAAGCCGTCCATTGGCGTCATACTCATAACGGGTTGTAATCCATTTCCCGTCTTCTGCCTGCTCTTCTATTTTAGTGCACAATCCTTTTCCGGTTATCATTCCATAAGGCTGATGGTCATAATAATACTTCACCGTTCCCGCGTTTCCCCATTCACCCTCCAAATTTGCGGCGTACGTTGTTTTACATCGTGGCGCCATAATATAATTTTCTTCATCAATACTATATTCAATAGTTACAGTACTTTCGTCGCCCGGTACAGCAATATCACCGTAATTCTTTCGTTGTAAAAGATTTCCGTAGTCATCGTAACTTTCCGCCTTTCCGTCATTATCATAAAAGGCGTACTGGACTCTGTATGTATCTTTTATCGTTGTCCCGTCATAATGATAGGTATAGTCATCTTTCTTAAAAATAAAGTTTACGTCATGGTAATTTGATGCGGCTGCAATTTCCCGCCTGACATCATAAAGATAAAGATTCTCGATATATTTCTTTCCGTTCGTATCATACACAGTTCTGCGTTTTTTAAGCCCCTGTAAAAGAGGATTATCATTCTTATGATAGAACTCGGTTTTTATATAACTCCCCGTTGTTTCATTTGTTTCCTTTATCCATTCAAATCCGATATTCCGCCGCTTATCCCGTTCACTTGCTGTAACGATCATGGCGTTGGAATAGTCATACCTCGTGGTGGATTCATTTCCTATGCCATCGTCTATTGTAACCGATGTGACCAGGTGCCGTGGTGAGCTGTTTGCGATATAGGGATATATTGTTTTAATCGGATTAATAGCACCGGAAACTTGTGGCGCCGGTTTGTAGGTGATATTGATTCGGGCTCCCTGCCCGTTATTGATTGTTTTTATTTTATCATTTGACAAATCCTGAGTCTGTAATACCTTCCATCCGGTGCCGTCTCCTAAGTACTGAAGAAAATCACTTTTACCGTTGCCATTAAAATCACCAACCATATTATTTGTCCAATCACCTGCTATTATCCCTGTACTATAAAATTTACTGCCTGTTGATATTAGTACACGCCAACCCTGTCCTTCTACGTACTGTATAAGATCACTTTTACCGTCACCATTAAAATCAGCGACCATATTATTTTTCCAATTACTTCCGGTACCTTCTTCCAGCCAGAAACTTGCTGTAAAACTGCTGTCTGTCGATATATATACCCGCCAACCCTGATCCCTGACATGCTGTATAAAATCACTTTTACCGTCACCATTGAAATCACCAACTAAATTGTGAAACAGGTTTAATATTGATAACTCATCATTTGACCAGATACTATGACTAAAACTGCTGCCCGTAGATATATATACTCGCCATCCCTGATTGTTTACGTACTGCATAAGATCGCTTTTACCATCACCATTAAAATCACCGACCATATTATTTATCCAATCGCCTGCCTGAGACCAAATACTCCCTGTAAAACTACTCCCTGTGGATAACATTACCCGCCAACCGTCCCCGTCGCCCAAATACTGTATAAAATCACTTTTACCATCGCCATTGAAATCACCGACCATAATATTTGTCCAGTCACCGGCTTTCGTCCAGATATTCCCTGTAAAACTGCTCCCTGTGGATAACATTACCCGCCAGCCGTCACCGTCTCCCAGGTACTGCATAAAATCGCTTTTACCGTCACCATCGAAATCACCGACCATAATATTTGTCCAGTCACCGGCTTTCGTCCAGATACTCCCTGTAAAACTGCTCCCTGTGGATAACATTACCCGCCAGCCGTCGCCGTCTCCCAGGTACTGCATAAAATCACTTTTGCCGTCGCCATTAAAATCACCAACCATATTATTTGTCCAATCACCTGCCTGAGACCAGATACTTCCTGTAAAACTATTATCTCCATCGGTGTATGTAAAATTCACCGGAGGAAGAGAGTAATCAGAACTGGATGGGCTATAATCCTGATGTATATATGGTAATATCCCATAATAAGGGGCACTACCCCCAGCTTGATATTCTTCAATCAGAATAATCCTGCTTCTTCCGGTAGAACTTCCTTCCGAATAATCGATCCTGTACTTTTTTGCAATTCCGTAAAGCTGGTCATCTGTCTTTACGACGATCCATTTAAGACGCTTATCTATATCTACACGGGAAGGTATGTATGTAACGCAATGATCCGGTTCTTCTCTCTCTTCATAATAAAACTCAACGGTACAGAATTTAAGAAGCGGATTGCTTACATTTTTTGTATAGATAATCTTCAAAGGATAAAAAGACCCATTTATATCCTCAAAGTATTCTATTGTATAATAATTTCCATGCACATCCTCGACCTTATTTAAGGCCCAGAGCAATGCTTTGCCGCCTTTACCGACCGCGTCAATATGGCCGTCTGTAGCTGTTGTGTGGTCGGAGGAATTGTATCCAAAGTACAGTTTCTTACCGTCTTTTTGTGTGACACACCAATACGCGATATCCGCGGCCGGTCCGGTTTTGCTCTCCGCGGCAGTAAAAGCTGCGATCTGCAAGAATGATTCTTTCTCTGTATGAAAATAGCCGTCTGCGGGAGAATAGATAAGCCGCTGCCCGGCGAACAGGTAATGATCCGCGGCATCGAAGTTGACGGGGAATGACGAATCCCGGGTAATTGTCGAAAGATTCGTGAGTGTCCAGCCCATGCCGCAAAAGCCATTACCGCGGTTGGAGTTGTAGGAGAGCGCGAGGTCAGACTCGATGCCGGCGATCCCGGGGGGAAGGTTTAGCGGAAAAGTGTAGGAGAATGAGCCGTCGGGCAGAATTTGTTGAGAGTAAATGGGGGAAAGTATAACTATGAAAAGAAGAAGAAAAAATATGATACGATTTGTTGTGGATAGTAAAAACATGACTACTCCTTTTATTTTTAATATGAGTGCAAGCAATATATCCGGGGACCAATCAAGATGAGATAAACAAATATGGCGAATTGTATATTTTTATGCTTTGTTACTCTTTGTATCGCTATGAGAACTTGTAAAATACCATGCATTGGAGGGAATGTCAATAGTTAAAATTTTCATTTTTGAACAAAAAAAAATAATCCCCTCACGGTATATTAATCGTTATAAGATTCTCCTATACGCTTTTTATATATTTCAATAATAAGCAAACCAGGCAATTTTTCCGTGTCCCGGAATCCTGCCTAAGCCATCTCAGGAAGATTCGCTTCGTACTCTATTTTATTGTTCTTTTCTTTAAAAGAATTGATGAATAATGAAACCAGGAAGGCATGAAAATACTTATTGTATGATATTTTTCTTGTTTTTTTCCTGGTTTCTTTATAAATGATTTTTTGTATTGCAAAATGCAAACCCGAATCAGTCAATATGAACAAATGAGACAGTAAATTGCTGTACAAACTATCATTTTTTGAGTCCACACGCAAAATAACCCGTTCCAACGCACTATAAAGCCTCATAGAGATCACGCTGCTTTACAATTAAAAGATATTGTAGAAATTATTCGCAATTACGGTCAATTTGTCTTTTGGAGAAACCCTGAAAGAAAACAGGGATATACGAGTGAGAAGCTACGCAAAAAAAACAGGCTGTATTATAATGCTAAAAAAGAAAAAGCTGCCCTGGAAACCACCGTGAAAAATAATACATAAATACAGGCGGATTCATTTGAAAAATTCCACTCATTTTTCTTATTATATATAGTAAAGAATACTTAGGAAACATATAAACGAATAAAGGTGTTTTAGTGTCTAAAAGACAATTAACCATCGGTTACATGAGCAATGACCTCGTTTTAAGCTACAATTGTAATCTTCATCAGGGAATCATGAAAACATGTAACCAAAATAACCTGAATATCCTTATGTTTTTTGGCGGCGAATTGAACTCTCCTCATAGTCATCAGTCAGCACGGAACAAAATTTACGATCTGGTGAATAAAAATATCCTGGACGGACTTATTATTAATGCGGGAAACATATTACATTATGCCACAGATGACGTGATTAAGGATTTTTATGATAGATTTCAAGGTATACCACTTATCAATATCGGTACAAAGGTGCTCCATTATCCCTCGATTATCATCGATAACCGGGAAGGTCTCCGTAATGGAATCATTCATCTTATAAAGGATCATGGTTACAGAAGGATCGCCTTTATCATGGGACCCCAATACCATTATGAGGCAAAGCTTCGTTTATCAACCTACAGGGAAGTCCTGGAGGAATTCGGAATCGAGGTGGACACCGCTCTCATTGAACCGGGAAACTTTGACATTTCCAGCGGGATAGCCGCGATGAAAAGCCTCCTTGCAAAAAATGTGAAAATAGATGCAATTGTCGCTTCAAACGATGATATGGCCCTCGCCGCCCTGGGGTTTGCCCGGGAGAAAGGGATTGTCATACCAAAAGAACTCGCCATTATGGGATTTGATAATTTGGAGAATGCCCGCATTTCATCCATTCCTCTCACAACTGTACACCAACCCTTCCTAAAAGTGGCGGAAACGGCCGTTTTAATGTTAAAGGATTATATTAAGAGTACCGTTATGCCGGAGGATATTATCATACCCACCACCCTTGTGATTCGAAGATCATGTGGTTGTTTCTCCCCCTCTGTTTTAAATGCGCGTATTAAAACAAAAGAAACGAAGAAGATATCATCACTTGATGCATTAAAAAAAGAGTTATCCTTTTCTCCGGAAAGCATGAACGAAAAGAGTGACCCTTCATCTCTCCCTGACATGCAGTGGGAAAAAACCCTGGCAGCATCTTTTATCAACCTTATTGAATCCAAAGGTCATTCTGATTTTCTCGCAGATATTGATACGGCACTCAATATAATGGTTATAAATAATTCCTTTGATCAGGAAAAAATTCAGAATAGTCTCTCCCGGTTAATTACTATAAGTCTTCCGTATCTCCACGAAGACATTTTCATGCTGACACTCGCCGAGAGCTTCCGGAATCAAATACGATTACTCGTCCAGGAATACAGTCTCAATTCTCTCTCCTCGGAAATGATGAAACGCGAAAAAAAAACCTTTTCCCTCGTCACGGCAGGAAATATACTTATCAGCATATTCGATCTGGCTATTCTGAAAAAATCTTTACGTGTTCAGCTCCCCATGCTTAACATCGAAACATGTTACATCTCTCTCTATGAAAAGAATGAGGAGGCTGATGGATATTCAAGGTTGATATTCGGCTATTGCGGCGATAAGGAAGAAAATCTCCCGGAGGATGGAATTCGATATAAAACAAAAGATCTCCTTCCCCCCGGTATTATTGCTTTAAGAGATTGGAATAATTTAGTTGTTGATGCGTTGTTTTTCGATGATCAACAATTCGGATTTATTCTTATTAAGTTAGATCTCGAGGGAATGAAATTCGAGGCTATCCGGCAGCAGTTAAGCAGCGCCATAAAAGGAGCCTTGATGGCTCATGAACTCAAGGAGAAGGAAATTGAACTAAAAAAATCCCTGGAAGAACAAACACGACAATCGGAAAAATTAAAAAAGGCGTATTCGGCACTTCAGGATAATCAAAATAAAATGCTTATTATAGAGAAAATGGCATCCTTAGGCCGGATGACTGCCGGTATCGCCCATGAAATGAATACGCCCCTGGCAGTAGCGCGGGCATCACTCATGGAATTGAAATCATTCACATCGGAATATGAACACTCTATCGGGAAACCGGGGATTACAGATGATGATTACCGGGATATTGTTTCTGATATGAAAAAATCCATAGATATCGCTGAAAATGCGGTCAAACGCGCTGCGGAGTTTGTCCGGAGTGTGAAATCCCAGACCAGGGATTTATCAGCCCGTGATTATACTTTATTTAAAGTCGGACCGGTGATCAGGGATGCAATATTGCTCATCAGTCATGATCTGAAGAAAAATAATTGTACTGTCAATCTTACCGTTCCCTCCGAAGATATCATGCTTTTCGGTATCAGCGGGAAATTATATCAGGTCATTGTGAATTTGTTGACAAATGCGATGGATGCTTACAGGCTAAAGGGCGGGGGACAGATTGATATTGAAGTGAAACACGGCACATCAGGTATTGACCTTATAGTAAGAGACAGGGGAAGCGGTATAGAAAAAGAGATGATGTCGAACATATTTGATCCGCTTTTTACGACCAAAGAGCTTTTCGAATACACAGGCCTTGGGTTAACAATTGTTCACGATATAATAGAAGGTATTTTCCGGGGAACTATCGATGTGGAGAGTACGCCAGGAGAAGGCACCACATTCATAGTCCACTTCCCCGCACCTGGAGAAAATAAATAAAAAGTCCCTCCGGCTATTGATCCAGCCGGATTCCACAGTTACTGCAATACTTGCCCGCATCATTTAAATGTTTGCATGAAGGACATTCAATTTTACCGGCCTCCGCCCCCGCATCTTTCAGAAGAGTCATGATCTTTGTATGTCCGTTTTTCCGGGCAAAGGCGTATGCCGTCATCCCTTTGTTCTGATCCGAGTGAATTATCACCGAGGGATCGGCACCGTGCTCTAACAGGAGGGTGACAACTTCAGGGTATCCTTCGGCGGAGGCGAAAATAAGTGCCGTTGCCCCGCTCTTTGTTGCGGCATTGACATCAGCACCATGCTTTATGAGACAGGTGACGATTTCCGGATTATCCGTCATCGCGGCTTCCATAATCGGGGTCCATTGAGTTGTGGTCGCCGCATTTGTATCCGCTTTTTTCTCCACAAGGAGTTTTACAATATCCACATGACCCTTCCGGCATGCCCAGTAAAGTCCCGAGGCGCCGTCATCATCTCTGCTATTCACATCAGCTCCGGCTTCAAGTGCTTTTTTCACCCCATCACTATCACCCTTTGATGCTGCCCGGATTAAATCCGGCCCCGGACCTTTCTTACGTAAGCGGGGAGAACCCTGTTTCAATTTTTCTTTATGAAGAAGTTTCATAATTTCAGGATGCTGATGTATCGAGGCTGCCATAAAAACATTCGAATCCGCCACCGCTCCATTGTCCATGAGAAGTTTGGCCACTTCGGGATAACTTCCGCCGCATGCCTGGGACAAAGGGGTAAGATCCGTGGAATCTTTCGCGTTCACGTCCGCCCCCTGCTCAATAAGAAACCTGACAATCTGCACACTCCCCATACGGGCGGCAATAAAAATCGGTATATCCTTGCCTTCCGGAGGATTTGCCCAGGCACCTTTCTCAAAGGCCGCAACGACTTTTTGGAGATCTTTTCCCCATATGGCATTAATAAGCTGTTTATGAAGATCATCATCAAAATTTTCCGATCTTACAAATTTTTTATTTGTCTCCACAATCTGCTCTTCATCTTTAAGGAGTTCCATGACAGATTTATGATTTTTAAGCCGCGCGTAATCGTGTGCTGTCCGGAGAGCATAGCCTGTCAATGACTTATCCGCACCTGACTGAAGTAAAACGAGCACGACTCCATCGTGTCCTTTATCCGCGGCGAGCATAAGGGGAGTCAATCCGTCGTTTTTGGATTGAGCATTTACATCCGCCCCGGCGGCGATCAATAAAACAACAGACTGTACATCTCCTTTATCCGCCCCGCGCATGAGTGGTGTTTCGCCGAGTTCGTTATAAATATCCGGGGCTGCTCCGGCAGAAAGAAGCGCGGAAATACATTCCGGCGAACCTTTGGACGCGGCATAATGAAGGGGGGTAAATCCTTTGCCTCCGGCTTTATCAGGGTCTGCGCCATGGGTAAGGAGAAGCTGAACAAGTTCAGGATCTCCATTCACACATCCTCCTATCAAAGGAGTAAACTCCCCTGAAATGTCCGGCTGGTTGACATCCGCCCCGGCCTTAATAAGATCAAGAGCCTCTTGTCTGCGGTTATTCATAATAGCGTGTATAATCGTTGAACTGTTCATAACTATCTCCTCTTCATGACGCAGGCTGCATCCGCAACCCAAATAATGAAACTATGACAAGATTACAGTTTTAAAAACTTTTAATTTCGCGCAAACCTGCGTTTCGCTCTTAACCGCCAGGTTCCTGTTTTAAAACAAGAACCTGGCAGTTAATAACATAATAAAGTATAGGTATAATAATTAAATTTACAACAGAAAATGAAAGTAAAAGATCACCTGCAAAGTCCGTTCCGTGAACGGGGAAATAGTATATGACACATCGACCTGCAATAAAATATCTGAAAATGGTGAGAATTCATTTGAAAAATTCCACCCCTTTTTCTTACTATATAGTATAGGGTAATAACAAAGAACCTTTTTAGCTCTAATAAGGAAATTGAGTGTCTGAAAGACAAATAACCATCGGTTACATGAGTAATGATCTCTTTTTAGGCTACAATAGTACGCTTCATCAGGGAATCGTAAAAACCTGCGGGGAGAATAACCTCCATAATCTCATATTTTTAGGCGGAGAATTAATCTCCCCTTATAGCAACCAGGCATTCAGGAACGACGTCTATAATCTTATAAATAAAAATATTGTAGATGGACTAATTATAAATGCCGGAACCATATTTCATTATGCCGATGATGAAGTGATTAAGGAATTTTGTGATAAATTTCATGATATTCCGATTATCAGTATCGGTAAAAAAGTACTCCAGTACCCTTCGATTCTCATCGATAACCGGGACGGTCTTCGTAAGGGCATCATTCATCTTATAAAAGATCATGGCTACAGAAGAATCGGCTTTATCATGGGGCCGCAATCCAGTTACGAGGCAAAGCTTCGTCTCTCTACCTACACGGAAGTCCTGGAGGAATTCGGTATAGAGGTGGAGAGAAATCTGATTGAAGAGGGAAATTTTGACCCACCGAGCGGAATAGCCGCGATGAAAAAACTGCTTGAAAAAAAAGTGAAATTGGATGCAATTATCGCTTCAAACGATGATATGGCCCTTGGTGCCCTCGGTTATGCCCAGGAGAAAGGGATGTATATTCCCAAAGAACTGGCCATAATGGGATTCGATGATATAGATAATGCCCGCTTTTCATCCATACCCCTCACCACGGTGCGGCAACCCCTTTTCAAAGTGGCGGAAAAGGCTGTTTTATTGTTAAAGGAATACATAGAGAAAAAGGTAATACCGGAAGATGTTGTCATTCCGACGGAACTTGTTATTCGAAGATCCTGCGGTTGTTTCTCCCAAACCGTATTAAAAGCCCGTATTAAAACTGATGATAAAAAAAAGAACTATTCACCGGATGCTTTACGAAAGGAGTTGTTATCTTCAACGGAATCGTTATATGAGAAGGGCACCCCTTCATCTCACCTCGACTTCCAATGGGAGAAAACCCTGGCAGCATCTTTTATCAGCTTTTTAGAATCCAACGGGTATATTGATTTTCTCTCGGGTATCGATGCGGCACTTAATAGATTGTATAGCAGTCATTCCTTTAACCGGGAAAAGCTTCAGAATAGTCTTTCCCGGTTAATTACCATAAGTCTTCCATACCTGCAGAATGATATTTTTATACTCACAAAAGCGGAAAGCTTCTGGCATCAATTACGATTACTCATTCAGGAATATGAGATCAATTCCCTCTCCTCGGAGATGATGAAACGCGAAAAAAAATCCTTATTCCTCATCACAGCGGGGAATAGCCTTATAAGTATGTTCGATTTAGAAATTCTAAAAAGTTCCATGATGGTACAGCTGCCCATGCTCAATATCGAAACATGTTACATTTCTCTTTTTGAAAAGAATGAGAGTGTGGATGGATATTCAAGGCTGATATTCGGCTATTCCGGTGATAAGGAAGAAACATTACCTACGAAGGGAATTCGATATAAAACAAAAGATCTGCTTCCCCCGGGCATACATGCTTTGAGCGATTGGAATAATTTAATTGTCGATGCACTGTTTTTTGAGGCTGAACAATTCGGATTTATTCTCTTAAAGATTGATCCCGGTGAGATGAAGTTTGAAGCGATACGGCTGCAGCTAAGCAGTGCGATAAAGGGAGCCTTAATGGCCCGTGAACTGCGGGACAAAGAAAATAAACTCAAAAAATCTCTGGAAGAGCAGACAAAACAATCAAAAAAATTAGAAAAGGCATATGTAACACTTCAAAATAATCAAAAGACACTCCTCTCTATCGAGAAAATGGCATCCTTAGGCCGGATGACTGCAGGTATCGCCCATGAAATGAATACACCCCTCGCGGCAGCCCGGGCATCACTCATGGAACTGGAATCCTTGATTACGGAATACGAACAATCTATCGGTCAACCGGGGATTACGGATAACGATTACCGGGATATAGTTGCTGATATGAAAAAATCCATTCATATTGCTAAAAATGCAGTCATACGTTCAACAGGTTTTGTGAAGAGTGTGAAAACACAGACAAGGGAATTAGCTGCCGGGGATGGTACTTTATTTAAGGTTGTACCGGTGATCCGTGATGCGATAATCCTCATAAGCCATGATCTGAAAAAAAATAACTGTACAGTCAATTTTAATTTTACATCAGAAGATATCACGCTTTTCGGTATGGACGGGAAATTTTCCCAGATTATTACGAATTTACTGACCAATGCGATGGACGCTTACAGAACAAAAGGCGGCGGACCGATTGATATCGAATTGAAACAGGACGGTTTGAGTATCGTTCTTTTAATAAGGGACAGGGGTTGTGGGATAGAGAAAGATATAATATCGAAAATATATGAGCCCCTCTTTACGACCAAGGCGCTTTTCGAAGGCACAGGTCTGGGGCTTGCGATTGTTCATAATATTATTGAGGGTATTTTTGAAGGAACCATAGATGTGGAAAGCACAGTAGGCGAAGGCACCACATTCATCATCCGCTTCCCCGACCCGAAGGATAAATGGTAAATTACTTTAATCTCCCGAGATTTTTTGATCGACAAATCGATCACCTCACCCATTCTCCGTTATTCCTTTTGACGATTTTCCCTCTCTCTCTATCGATAAAAGAAAGACGGCGTTCGATGCACTTATCGGTTCGAATGATTATGTGGCGATTAATGCCATCTCCGAACATTTCCTTTACAACAGAAAGAAGTTTGTGTGAAATCCTCACCATAGAGCTGGGGAATTCAGTAAAAAGTATTATCCTTTATAGGCAAGTTGCAGAACAGATCAAGTATTTGGAAAAAAGTGGGGATGAAAATCAGGAGAAGAATTATTATATTACCCTTCCGGAAGAGAAGTTCCAGGAATATTTTCAGCAATTGCTTCTTTACATGGATACGGAAAAACCCTATGTTGATCTTGATTTATCCTTACCCTATCCGGATGAGATGGTTAAAATCGAAGGAAAAAGTACGGTGATTGACGGTTTGGATCATTTGTCATAAATCTAAATTCAGGTTACGGTAGGGACACTGACTACCTAATATCCCCCTTTATCCGGCGTACTGTTTCCCCTTTGATTGTTTGTTAGAATTACGCTGAATTTGATAATGGATCCCGGATACTTTTTCCATCCATATAAATTTTTTCATTTACCCGTTTTCGCAGTTTATTCATTAAATCATCATGTGAAATGGTGTTTTGCCGGGAGAGATTTTCAGATTCCCCTTCACCGTTTTTTGTAAGGAAAATGGGTTGGTGTTCTTCATGGCATATTTGGGAAATTAAAGTAAATTTATTCCTTAAGCCTGAAATTGGTTTGACTTTAGGGAGAAAATCATATAAATTGGGGTTGACTTTGTGTCACATTTAATTCAGTTCTCAGGTGGGAAATTATATAATCTTTTGAATATGCCGTATTATAGATCCGGTCAATTAAAAAAATACATTGATTGGTTTATTCGCAGGGTTGATAACTAAACTCTGTCAATACGCAGAAGTAAAAGCCGCCTGCGAAGACTGGTCCATGAATCCGTTCCGAGAACGGGAGTGGTTTTATTTTGATAAGAAATGGAGGCCAGAGGTGACCAATAACGATGTTTTACGCCGGATCCGCTATATCTTTTCTTTAAAAGATGAGAAAATGATGAGTATTTTCCGTCTCGCTGATTTCCATGCGACACGGGCACAGGTCTGTGACTGGTTAAAAAAGGATGATGATTCCGGGTATCAAGAGATCAGCGATAAAGAAATGGCGATTTTTCTGAACGGCTTTATCAATTATAAACGGGGCAAAAAAGAGGGTCCACAACCTGAGCCGGAAGAGAGCTTGACAAACAATATCATCTTCCGGAAAATAAAGATCGCCCTTAATCTGCAAGCCGAAGAAATACTTGCGATTTTAAACACGGTTGATGTTCATATCAGCAAACACGAATTAAGCGCTTTCTTCCGCAGAGAGGATCACAAGCACTACAGAAAATGTCAGGATCAGATCCTGCGGAATTTTCTCCATGGCATCGAGATCAAATATCATGACCGGGGTTTAAAATAGCTTCTACGGTGCGGCCCTTCTCCCTTCCCCTTAAGCCTATTAATGAGCCGTGAGAGAATGAGCCTGTATCGTTCATCGGTTATCTTCGTCTTCTTAAGTAGTCTCATTTCTTCTTTAATCCTGTCTTCTTTTGACGCGGCTATAAATGAAAACACAAATTCTTTATCGGTATCTTCCAGGTAAAGCAGGGCAATTGCAATTTCACGGTCCGCAGATGCCATCAGTATGTTTTGAGCTTGAACATGAGTCATACTCCGGAGAATTAAAATAAACTTTTTGTTAAGAGACATCATCATTCCCGGCTATTCTACTTTTTTTTTATAAATAAATCCACCCACCTGATCCGATTTTTTCCGGAAGATATATAATGAAGAATAAAAACGTAATCAGTTTAAAACCCCGAAGCGACTATCTCATGCCGCCTCATCAGTCTATTCTGTTCACAGCGTTGACTTTCTTACATAAAATGGTTAAGATCATTCATTTTATGTAAGACAATATAAGCTTTACAGGTCCGACCGTTTCGGTTACAGAGATGAAAACAATAAAGGATTTTAATTTATATGGATACTATAAATAATGCAGGGAAGCCAATTAAATTGAAGTTATTTACATCACTTTCAAATTTTGAAATTTTAGTTATTTCATTTTTTATCGTACTATCAAATATTTTTGTGATTATATTTATCAGTCAGGAAAAGTTTATATATTTCTGGGACTATGCAAATTACTGGAATAAATACAGAACATTGGTCTTTAATCTTGAAGAAGGATTTTTTGATAAAATCAAATGGATCCTGGGCAGTATTCGCAATGACGAATATACTCTTCTTCCATCGGTCTTTTTAATTCCATTCAGACACTTATGTGGTCCGGGAAGATTATCTTTTATACTCGCAATTACCAATATATTTTTAATCCCGGCAGCCATAGCAACATATTTTTTGTATAGGAAAATCGTTCTTCAATCTCTTCCGGAATACAATAAAAAAATAATGGTTATTCCTTTTTTTATCATAATTATAAATCCACTTATTTGGAAACCTATTCTTTTAGGATATGTGGGAATCGGGGGTATGATTATCATATCTCTTATTCTTTTACAATATTTTAAGAAAAAATTTATTAATCAGAGTTATGCTGCGCTCGCAGTTATCGGACTTTTATTCACTGTGTTAGTTTTATTTCGCAGATGGTATATATTCTGGGTATTATCTTTTTTTATCGCTCTGTTCTTCGTTGAGGTTGCATTTACGATAAAGGAGAAAAACTATAATGAAATAATGATTTTAATTAAAAAAATTTTATTTACAGGAATGGTTTCAACAATCCTCTTTTTTATTATTGCAACCCCGACGGCACTCAGAATGATAAATACGAATTACGCGAACATTTATTCTGCATATAAAAAGCCTATGGTAAAAACCATATTATCTTTCGCCTTCAATGTCGGTATATGTAATATAATTCTCCTTGTAATTGCTGTAATATTCTTAATGTATTGTAAGAAGACAAGAAGGGCTGCCTTATTTCTTATATTACAGGGAGTATTCATTATATATCTCTTTCACCGGACGCAGGTTCTTGGCAGTCATCATTTCTCCTTAATTTTGCCTGCCCTCATACTCATTATTTCAATCTTTCTTGCTCATCTTATTAATGGCGGGCTCATAAAAAAAATAATAGTCCCGGGAGTCATGATTCTATTATTTCTCAATTTTACCGTTGCATTTATTCCATCATTTTCAAATAATGTATCTTTCTTCGGCACATTATTTACATCCGACAAACATTATCCCCTTGTACGAAATGATCTTGATGTATTGCAGGATATTTTGAATACACTACGTGACATAACATCTCAAAACCATGAACCTATCTATGTACTGGCAAGTTCAAGAATCATAAATGATGAGATAATACAGGAGGCGGCATTACAGTTTAAAATGGAAGATTTATCTCGGCAGATACTAAGGTCACATCATGTGGATAAACGGGATGGTCCGCCGCACCATTTTTTACTGGCGAAATATGTGATTATTGCAGATCCGGTTCAATATCACTTAAGACCTGAAGATCAAAGGGTGATTGGAATGCTTGCAACATCAATCTTACATCAACAACAAATCGGGAAACATTACAGAAAACTTGACTATGACTTCGGACTTGAAAAAGGAATAAAAGTATATATTTATGAGATGGTGACTCAACCCGGGGATAATGAATTGAATGCTTTAAATTTCCTCAAGAAATAAATCTATTCCTTTTGCCGCATTATGACCGTCTGTTATCGCGTGAATGATGTCCGGCCCCCTGGCAATATCACCGCCGGCAAAAAGCCAGCCCACGGATGTTTGTCCGTAGTCATTCACTTTGAATTGTTTCCGGGGTGTCCATTCGATCCGTTCAAAAATTTCCGCTGGTATGTAGCCCAGGTCGGCCCGTTGACCGATAGACTCGACAACCATGTCCGCTGAAACGGTTTTTATATTTTGAGAATCATAGCGGGGATTAAACCTGCCATTCTCATCGAACAGACTGATCACTTTGGCGAACCGGACAGATGTTACACGATTTCCGGACATATCAATATCTACAGGACCATACCCCGGAATTATCGCGACACCTTCTTCCGCGCTCTCTTCTATTTCTTCTTTATCGGCGAGCATTTTATCCCGTTCTTCCACACAGACCAGGGTAACGGATACCTTGCCGAACTTCCCGATCTGCAGCCGCTGCAAGGTCCGGGCGATGTCAAAGGCGACATTCCCTCCCCCGATGACCACGATATGTTCTCCCACGGGAATCTTTTCCCCCAATCTGTTGGCCGTTAACAGCTCAATCGCCTGATATACATCCTTTGTTTTTTTCTCGGCTTCGAATCCAAGGTCTCTTCCCAGATGTAAACCTGTGGAGAGAAAGACCGCATCGAATTCTTTATGTAATGCTTCCAGGGGAATATCCTTGCCTATGGAAATATTTGTTTTAATTTCCACCCCAAGATCTTTGATTTTATCCACATCCCGTTTCACCGCCGCGTCGGGCATCCGATACGCGGGAGCGCCGATACGGGCCATTCCTCCTGCTTCGGATTTTTCCTCGAAAATAGTCACCGGGTATCCTGACAGGGCCAGATAATATGCACACGAAAGTCCTCCCGGACCGCCGCCGACGACTGCTATTTTTTTCGTCTTTTTTTCTTTTACCTCCGGGAAAATATCTTTAAACTGATCATCCGGTAATGAATCCACGGCAAAACGTTTAAGCCACCGGATCGCCACCGGTTCACCCCGGAGAGAAATGGAACAGACAGTTTCACATTTATGTGTACAAATCCGGCCGCAGACATGAGGTAAAGGATTCGTATGATATATAATCCCGACAGCTTTCTTAAAATCCCCTTCCCAAATTGCACGAATATACCCGGGGATCTCCATATGGGCGGGACAGGTTTCCGTACACACCCCGCATTCAACACAACGGGAGGCTTCCTTTATCGCTTCCGCTTTTGAAAATCCTTTTACAATTTCCATAAATGAGTTTTTTCTGTCACCGGGTTCTTCGAGTTCCATATGAGCCCGCTCTCTATCCAGCCATGATAATTCATCCGGAGTAGTAAAGCCGATATTCTCATTATGCTGATTGTCAGGTGTTATTCTGAAATCATTATACTTGTAATCCGTCACTTTATCCGCCGTCATAGCCGGAGGGTTCTCCACGGTATGAATATAATCCCGTGACATATTCAGCGATGATGATGTGCACATATCGACACAAAAGGCGCAAAAACAGCATCTGCCGTAATCGATCCGGGGAATCTTCCCAAGTTTCCCGGGTCCGGTATTTTCTCCGTCGACCATGGTAATTGCGGTTGTGGGACAGATATCGGCACAGGTTCCGCAGCCGATACAGGTGAGAAGATCATTCGTGTGGAGACCGCGGTAGGTGGGAGCACTCCCCTTTTTAGAAAAAACATCCAGATCCTTTGCAGGATATTGAATGGTGACCGGTTTTTTGAATATATTCTTTAATGTAGAAAAAGGTGAAAGAAAACTCTTTATTCCGCTCTTCATTATTTCACTCTCCTTTTAACCTTTTACCTGTCGAAATCCGGGGGACACACCCCCAACCCCGCCATCCAGATGGCGACATCGTCAATCAGCATTCCCGGGAGTTGTTTATGACACAACGACAAACCCGCGGGAAGGGATGGCCCCCGGACAGAAACACGGTAAGGCGAATATCCGCCGTCGGAGACAACATAATACCCGTATTCCCCTTTTGAGGATTCACACGCCGCATAAGCGTCCCCCGGGGGGACTCTAAACTTGAGGGGATTTCCGACAGGTCTCCGGATTTCTCCCTTGGGGAGTTTATCCAAAGCCTGACGTACAAGGTTGATGGCAAGTTCATATTCGGATCTGGCCTGGAGCGCCCTGGCAAGACCATCTCCGGCGGATTGAGTCTTTATCTCGAAATCAAGGTCCTTATATGCCGCATAAGGTGCGTCCTTTCGAAGATCCGCTTTATACCCCGTGGCTCTTAAGTTCGGGCCCACCAGCCCATTGTTAATCGCTTCTTCGGATGTAAGGGGGGCGATCCCGGAGAGGCGTTTCTGTATCACGGGATTCTCGAATAACAGCTTATCATATTCGGGGAGGTGCTTTTCAAGAACATCCAGAACCGAAAGACATTTATCGATCCAGCCTTCGGGGAGATCACGCCGGACGCCCCCCGGGAGGTTATAGATATGATAAATACGCGCCCCCGTGAGCCATTCAAAAAGATCAAGGACTATATCCCTGTCTGAAACCATAAGGTACATATTTGTGTACAAACCCATCATGGCGCCGAGGGCACCCATTCCGAGCAGGAGACTTGTTATACGGGACAATTCAAGGGTAATCGTACGCAAATACAATGCCCTTTCCGGAACATCGATCCCCGCGATTTTTTCGATGGCCATGCAATAGGCTACCTCATTCGGGTCCGGGTCCACGACACAGATCCTGGGAATCAATGAAATATTCTGAATCCAGGTTCTTTGCTCCATCAATTTCTCGAATCCGCGGTGAAGGAGCCCTGGATTTGTTTTTACCGTGACAATGGTGCTCCCGGAACATTCCAGAATATACCCGAAATTTCCGTGCATACCGGGAAAATTCGGACCGAAAAAAAGATTATACAAGATCCTGTCGTCCTGCTGCGATAGTTTTGTTAATTCGACAAAGTCCATGGATGAATCCATATTATTTATTCCTCCCCCACTATACCATACACCCTGCGGGAATATTCTTTGGAATCAAAATCTTTACGCAAAGGGGGTATATCTTTCCACTCATATAAAAACAAGGGTCCGAGATCGGGATTGCCCCTGAATCGTACTCCGAACATTTCATGGATCTCCTGTTCATAGACCTGGGCATGGGGCCACAAGTCCGAAATGGTCGTAAGTTCCGGATCATTTCTGTTCACATCAGTTTTAAGAAACATCCGTAATGAATGTTTATAGGACCAGATATTATAGACCACCGTCATCAGATTTTTATCAATCCAGTCGATGCAGGAAATACAGCTGAGATGATTAAAATCAAGATGTTTTATCTGAATAAGAAGGCTTGACACATCACGGGGCCCGGCGGCTATTTCCAGGTCCGTATCATTCTTGACAATAAGAGAACCACCGGTATTTTTAAACTTCAGAATATCATATAATTCTTGAGTGTTCATCACACATGTCCTTTCTTTTAACCCGCTTTTTTCCCGGGAATTTCCTTTACTTCCGTCTGTGATTCAGGCAATACCGGTGTATCCCTGTGAAGCACCAGGTCCTGATTTCTTTTGTAATACTCATAATTCAGATCATATTTTTTATATGCCACTGCTTCACCCTTGCGTATCATCGCGAATAACTTTGTAAAGGCATCGATCACAGCCTGGGGCCGGGGCATACAACCGGCGATATTAAGATCAACGGGGATATATTTATCGAGCTGATTTATCGTGGCATAGGAATCCCAATAGATCCCGCCGTTAACGGAACATGAACCGAATCCCACTACCCATTTCGGTGTGGGCATTTGTTCGTATGAACGGACAATCCGCTTGAGGGTCTTGATAGAGACATACCCCGTCACCAGTAAAATATCCGCCTGACGTGGAGTCGCCATGGGACCGATGCCGAAACGCTCCAGATCAAAGCGGCTTGTCATGGAAGGAGGAAGCTCAATCGCGCCGCAGCCGGTACAATAGTATAACAACCACATAGAGCGGCTCCTGAAAAAATTGAGGATTCGTTCCCACCCGTTATCGATAATATCTTTTCTGTTTATCTCGAGCATTTCCATAGCTTTACCTCACAATCAGATTAATAATCAGCTGGATCATGGCAAGACTTCCAGCCGATATCCAGAGAAACCGGACAGCTTGTTCCACCCGGAACCGGCCGTATATCTCCGAGACAGCGGTAGCACACAAATAAACCACCGCCTGTTTAAACAAAAACTCCCATAGAGTCGTGCCCCCGCCGAGGAACATATTTACAATTAATCCTGTTTCTATAAAAATAGCCACGGCGTGCTGCAAAAAAGCAAACCCCAGGAATTTTCCGCTTAGCTCGACCATGGAGCCCGAGGCTATTTCCGCGGGAGCGATCATGGTATCAAAGGGCTTTTTTGCAAGCATTCCCTGGAGGGCGATCAAAGCGGCGATAAAACCAAAGGGCATCTGAAATGCGTTCCAGGACGTTATCCCTCCCGACTGGGCGGAAATAATGGGAATGAGCATGGTGGACCAGGGAGTCAGGGTGGTCATTATTCCCAATAATACCACGACAAAAGGAATTTCATAGCCTACCATCAATGTTAATGCCCGGCCGATGCCGATGGCGGCAAGGGGATTCCCTGAAGCCGATACTCCCATGGCAAGACCGAGATAACCGATGGGCATAAGATACAATATAACAAGCATCGGTCCGTTCGAGGGAAAGGGAAGCATTCCCGCTACGGGAACAAGGAGGGCGGCGGCGAGTAATCCCGCGAGCCCCATCATTGAACCGAGGTCCATGATAAAATGATGAGATGTGGAGTGCCGTGAAAAACATTTTATCACATCAATATAAGACTGCCAGACCGGGGGTCCGATTCTCCGCTGGATCCTGGCTGTAAGGATTCTTCCCATACCCATAAACAGAAGTCCGAAAAACATGGAGCCGAGGGCGAAAAGAAAACTGAAAAAAATATGTGTCCGGATCATACGACTATCCCTATGATTATTATGATGACAAAAATGCTTAAGCCCACAAACAGACCTAATTGTGATGTTTCAAAGAGCCTTTTAAGACCCACACTTATCCGTTTAAAGCGGAAGTAAATATATTCGAACCATTTCCCGCTTGCCGCATAACTTTCAAGAACCGGATTAAACATCTTTTCCCAGGGTTCGTAAAACCTGTATACATAATGATATTTTTCCGGAGTCATATCCCACTCTTCGGGGGTTTCACCGGCCATATAATTGTCCAGACCCTCCACCTTTTTTCGTGATTTCCCGGATATATACATCATTATGGTAAGGATAAAACACCCGACAAATATCGCGCCGATGGCAAACCCATTTATCCAGGATGTGGCACCGGTAATGGAATACAGGTTGATGGGAATATCAACGTTCATCTGTAAAGACACGATTGTAGAGATGGGAATTAAAAACAGACCGGGGAAGACTCCCACCGCGAAGATGACCAGCATCAGCACAATTATGGGGATCATCTGGAATACCGGGGCGGGTTTTATCGTTTTAAAACGATCGGGGAGCTGGCCCAGAAATATACCATGGAGCCCCCTGTATAAGTACATAAAACTTGCCGTTGACGCAAAGAATAAGGGAATTGCAAGGAAAATAAGAACCTTATTGGTAAAGAGCGATTGAAAAATCATCCATTTCGAGGCAAAACCGGCCATAGGCGGGATTGCTGCCGCGGAAATAATGGAAAGCAGAAACGCGAAGAAGGTGACTGGCATGACATACCCGATCCCTCCCAGTCTATGCATGAGTCGTTCGCCGGTTCTGTGCTTGACAGCGGCGAGGGTGAGAAAAATATTTCCCTTAAACAACATATGATTAAAAATATGAAATAAAGCGGCGATGATTCCGGCCTGAGTATTCAATACCAGGGCCGTAATAATAAAGCCGATATTGCTCACCGTGGAATGGGCCATCAGCTTTTTCATATCATTTTCACGGATTGCCATTAATGTTCCCCACACCGCTGTCCCCGCACCAAGGACCGCCAGGATAAAGAGTAAAAGGGGAACATCACCTACCGTCATACCGGCGTACCCGGAAAAGAACGGAAGGATGATGATGATAATTCCGAAAACCCCGTATTTCACCATGATACCCGAGAGAAACGCGGAAAAATCATCCGGGGCATCTGCATGGGCCATGGCCGGCCACATATAAAAGGGACCGGCGGCGGATTTGGTAAAAAAGGTGATGGTAAAAAGAGTGATGACGAGGTATAAAAGTGACGGATCACTCTTCCATAACGAAAGCATTGAAGAAATCGATCCCGCAATCTCAAAGGATCCGGTCCGGTTTATGACCAATAACATTCCGCCGAACAAGGCGGAGGATCCCGCAAGACTTAACACAACATAGTACAAAGCGGATTTGAAAGGCTTTTCTTTGCCCTGGGCGATGATCAGGAAAGAAGACCAGGTAATTATTTCCCAGATAATAAAGAACCCGACCCAATCCCGGATAAAAAAAAGCATCGATCCGGCACTTAATAAAATGATCCAGAAGGGTGCGCTGAAATGTGAGTGCTTTTTATCATTATAAGAAAGAGAAAAGATTGATATAAGTACGGTGAGTCCCGATGAAAAGGCGAAAAAAAGCCACCCAATCGGCCGGTTGACAATCGATAATACACCTAACTCGGCTACCACTCCCCATTTACCATAGGTTTTATATGCCATCCAGGAAAAAACAAGGGATACGAGAAAAAGAGATACCCAGGCGAGTTTATTTCCCGCGGTCTGTTTCATTTTATTGAGTGCATGTCCGATAATAATTAAAGCAAACCCGGCAATTCCGGCTATGAGCAAAGTAGACAGCAAATCTTCCATTATAGTTATTTTCTCCTATCCTGTCATTAATGATCCGAAGACCGTTATGGGATTCAGAACATCCTGCATAAATTTCTGTATATCAGTACTGATGAGAGGAGTTATTATTCCCAATAGGATAATAATCGTACTGATAATAATAAGCGATGCGATCAAAACACCGGGGTATTTCCCCTCTTTGGACACATCAGTCTTTGTAAAAAAGGTAAGCCCGATTCTGAAATAGTAGAGGCCTTCTATGACCGCCGCGACAACTAACGCCGTGAGGGCTATGTAGAAAACTCCCCCTGCTTTCACAAGTTCCATACTCACGAAATATTTTCCCCAGAATCCGCTTAAGGGGGGTAATCCGAGAAGGGCCATGGAATTCAGGAGAAAAAGCCCACCGGCAAAGGGATATAAACGCCCGGTCCCCGTCATGTTCCGCCATGATTGAGTTTTCCTTTGATGAGTGAAAAATCCGGCGATGAGGAAAAGTGCTGCCTTTGCAAGGGTATGGGTGATCAAGAGGATGACAATGCCCACGGCGGCCTGTCCCGAGGCTGCGAGACTTATGCCAATCACTATCAGCCCTGATTGTCCCATAGAGGAAAAAGCCAGTACTTTATGGAGATTCTTTTCGGTAAGAGCCGAGATCTCCCCTGCCAGCATCGTGACAATTCCGATTCCCAGGAGGACAACCCGGAGTTTGTCACTTACGCCCCCAAAGGCGCTCGTGTCGATAAAAAGAAAACCCGCAAACCGCCATAACACGACGAGACTCGCAAGTCCCGCGATTGAACTTAACAGGATGGTTATTTCTTTGGAAACGGACTTATACACCCCGGGAACCCAGGTGCCGAAGGGGAGTTGTTTTGATTCCAATAACAACGGGGAGATGATAAGGAGCCCCGCGAAAAAACCGGCCACCGGTTTTAATATTCCATGGTCCGATAATGCGGCCATGGATAATGTCCCCGTGGCACTGTACACGATTCCGATACCCAAAAGCATGAACATTCCGGTTACAATCCCGTTCACCATGTATTTAAATCCCGCGGCAGGTCCGCTCTGACTTTTTGACTGCCCGATAAGTCCGTAGAGTGAGAGACATAACAATTCAATAAATACGAACAAATTGAAGAGATCAGTCGTATGAATAATTCCGCTCACACCCGTTATACTGATGAGAAAAAGGATATAAAATTCATCAGCTTGTTTTTCTTTTTGATTAAGCAGAATAACGAGGCTGATAAAAAGACATAATAAAACCGCACCTGTTGTAAGGGGACTGTAAAAAAGGACGATACCAAAGGGGGCCTTCCAGTTTCCCACGGCAACTGCCAGGGAAGAGAATAACGTATGATACAAAAGATAGACCACAAAACCGAAGGTGCTCACGATCCCGAGGATCGCAAGAGATTTCCCGGCTCCTTTTTTAAGCTGAGAAATCAATGCGATAACAAGGGCGGTAGAGATTGGAATCACGATATTCAGTATTGCTGTATTCATAGGGAATCCGCCTTATCCGACAGGATTTTTTGCACTGATTCCAGGCTCAGGCTGCCTGTATTTTTCACATGTTTCATGATAAGTCCGAGAGCTAGGGCAGTTGTTCCCAGGCCGATGACGATACTTGTCAGGACTAAAGCCTGGGGGAGAGGATCAACAAAACCGCTCATCTGTGTTCCGGTGATGATAGGTGCAATACCATCTTTCGTATATCCGATGGCAACAAGAAACAGATTAATTCCTGTTTCCACAATATTTAAAGCCAATAATATTTTCACCATATTTTTTTCTGTAAGTATTCCGAATAATCCCACACACACAAGAGCACAGGCGTTTATATAAAATATCAATATCTCCATACTCATTCCCTCTTTAATGTATACATAATGACAGTAAGTTCGGACGCTACTTTAATTCCGATAAACATATAAATCAGAATTGAACCCATGGCACTCAACGTATCACCCACAAATCCCTGGGGTAAAAACTGAGCGAAAAAAGAGCCTTTCACTACAAGACCTGCAATCCCCACGGATACTATCACAAGTCCTGCCAAAGACTCTGCCAGTTTGAATTTCTTTATGTTCATACTCTTTTTAAAAGTAATCATTTTCAGTAAAAAGGCACTGGCAATTATGGCACCACCGGGAAAACCGCCCCCGGGAGTGAGATGTCCATGGAGAATAATATAACCACCAAAAGTAATTGCCAGCAGCATGATGAGGGGAATAGCTGTCTTCGAAATCGTACTCGATTCCGTTGTTCCGGTTGTTATGTCATCATCCTTTTTAAACAATAACACTAATCCGATGGAGGCACAGAAAAGCACAAGTACTTCACCAAGAGTATCAAGCATCCTGTAATCCACAACAATTGACGTAACAATATTTGCCGAAGAGTTCTCATATGCTTTTTTCCCGGGAATGACCGGTCCCGGATCACCCGAGACTGATTTTGTGATGTAGGTGTTTGAATCTCTCTCTTCCGGGTCGGCATCGAACAGACCTATTCCCCCGCCCTGCTCCGTATACATGGCGTAAAAAAAATAACCCATGGCGGAGATAATAATCAAAGCAATAATGCCGAGGATAAAATTATTTCTCTCCATCTTTATCGTTCCTTTTCAAATTTTTTTTGATCCCTTTGAGAGCAAGGAGGAAAACAGCAATGGTCAGGACAGCGCCGATAGATGCCTCGGTCACGGCAACATCATAGGCTTTCATGAGCACAAACAAAACAGTGGCTAGGAGACTTACGATGCCGTAGGTGATCACCGCCTTAAGCATGGATTTCTGTATTAATACGGCTATTGCCCCGGTAATGGTGAGAATTGAAACAGCTATGGCTATTATGATCATCTGTCTTCTCCCGATGTTTTACTATGCGATGTGTAAGCCCTGGCCAGATTATGACTCCCGATAGGCGCCGTTATAAGAACAAAACCGGCGAGTAATAATAATTTCCCCCACCACTGGGGTGCGATAAAAAGCATTCCCGCGATAAGGGATAAAAAACCCAAGGTCGTTGCTTTTGTCCCGGCTTGTATTTTATTATAGACATCGGGCATTCTGAAAATACCAATGATCCCGAGAAGAATAAAAAAACTTCCGGTAAAAAGAAATATAATTCCGGCGATTATCATTTACACACCCCTTTCCAGATATCTGGCAAATACATAGACTGCCGCGAAGGCCAGCACCGCGTAGATAAGTGCAATATCAAGGATGAATGACGTATTCAAGATAAAACTCAAGACAACGAGAAAACCCGTGATTAAGGTTGTAATACCATCCACAACAACAACTCTCTCTGCCGTCTTTTTAAAAACAAACAACATGACACATGAGAGTGCTGCCCCGAAGCCTAATAATGATACGACAATTGTCAGTGCTATGTTCATTCCGTCATCCTCATAATAAAATTTTCAAAGGGTTTCAGTGTTTGTTTCTCCACATCTTCCGGCTTCTTGATATCTGTTTTCACATAATGAATTGTCACCTCATCATCCTCGGTATCGATAGTCAAGGTTCCCGGTGTCAAGGTAATTGAACTTGTCAGTAATAATTGACTTTCCTTATTCTTTAATGACGTTGTTCCTTTGAGGATGGCGGGTTTAATAGGTAACTTCGGATTTAAAACGAGGACCGCGATTTCAAGATTTGCTTTTATCATTTTATACAAAAACCAGGGTATATATCGAATACTATGGAGAAGTCTCCGGGGACTCATTATTTTTAATGTAATGGGAAAAATCCTGAATACAGTCCATGCCGATAATGCGGAAATTCCGATACCGGCAAGAAGTTCAACAAGATTAAGAGCCGGAGAAAAAGGATTGACCAGAAAAATGTAGATGACATAAGAGAATACGAAGCTGCTCAAAAATAGACTTATATTTCTTTTCATGAAAACTCCCCATCTTCTTACGATTTCGTAAAGTTATCCCTGAAAAAATCAAGAAGTTTTTTGATTTTTTCATCTTTAAGATGATAAAAAATATTCTTTTCCGACCTGCGTTTTTCCAGGTACCCGGCCATAGTGAGCATTTTTAATTGTTGGGAAATATTGGAAGTTTTACCCCCCACAATTTCCCCTATTTCGCCGACACAATAATCACTGTTACTGAGAATGCATAAAATATGCAGGCGTGTTTTATTTGAAAGAAGAGACAAAGTCTGCAGAATGCATTCACATGCTTCCGTATTCTTAATAATAAATTCTTTATCCATTTGCTTTGAGTTTAACACTTTAATATAAATTAAACTATTAAAGTTAAAATGTCAAGGAGGAAAATGAAATAATTTCACCTTAAATTCCTTGCTTGGATTTATAGCTTTTACTATCGTTTGGTCCAATCGATCGAGTCCTGTCATTTTTCTCCGTACTTTTAGCGGGGGAAATTTAGAGTTTACCTATCAATAATTGAGGTTATTCCGCAACCCAAAAGATGGCTGTCTTGGCACTATATAGTGTGGAAGAGGATGTTTTATTAATTGTGGGACAGCCTGAATTACTCTTTTTGTGGTTTCTTTTTTGTAAAATCTTTCGCAGCATCAAAAATATTATTAACATTTTTATCTTTCCATAAATCCCGCTGCCATTCCGTATAATTAAATTTTTCACGCCGTATAAGACTTATAAATTTTTCCGCTTCCACTAATCCAAGGTGTTCCTGGAGAAGTTTCATTCCTTCATAGCGAATAAGTGTATCACTTTTCATCTTGCCTCCACTATTAACAAAAAATCCAGGGGATTAATTACTTTTACCTCAGGTACATCGACTGCCTTTTTAATCATATGCTTATCGGTAGTCAATAAAAAATGGCAATGAGCTTCGATTGCACACGCCAAATGTAATGCATCCTTTGACTTTATGTTATTTTTCATCGACAATTCATTTGCTTTTTCCCTTATGTCTTCCGTAGGTTGGATATATAAGGAAGCTATGCTTTTCCATTCATAAATTGCCTCTTTCTGATCTTCGTATGGATTCTCCGAATTTTCGAAATCTAATATAAAAGACCAAACAAGTTCTAAGGCATTATTCCTTATTCTATCCTGTATATGCAGTTTTGCTTCTATTTCCAGCCGTATAAGCTCATATGATTGATGGTCATAGGGTCTGTTAAAACAGCAGTTATCAAGATAAAGTCGGATTTTTTTCATATTACCTTTAAAGTATAACATGATTACAGGAGATAAGCAATGGGATAAAAAATATCACGATTCTTATTATTGCTGTTATTTTCCGGATTGTGTATATAGGTACTGTCTCTTTCATTACCTGGCATGCAAGCCGCAAAGACCGTAAATCACGCAATCCCCTTTACGGTTTGCTGGAAACAAAGGATTCACATCTGAGCAAAAATGGTTAGTATATCATTATCCGTTCCCCGTCACTTCCGGACAATATTTTTATTTACCCGTTTATTTGACGCTTTAAGGCTATAATTAAGATACATACTATGAGCAATACTTTCGTCCCAGGAAAGAATTAAGTTTCCTGCAATCCATGGAAACATTCGCGATCCTGGGAGGGCCGTTTTTTTCCTCGGTAATGGAGATCCCCCGTAATAAAGAGCTGTTATACGGACCTCTCTTTAACA
>JAFGRV010000565.1 GCA_016934975.1 Spirochaetales bacterium
ATTTGTCCTTGTCCTGGATATAGGAACTACCAATATTAAAGGTATTATCTTTGATAAAAAGGGTGATATAAAAGGAGAAGCACGGGAACAGCCTCATTACATCATGGAAGAAGAAGGACAGGTAGAGCAGGATCCGGATGAAATTTGGGAAATGAGCAAAAAAGTATTAGCAAAAGTTCTTAAATCGAAGAGATTAAAAGCGGAAAATATTGTTTCCTTAGGGATCACAACTCAACGTGCTTCATTTTTGCTGTGGGACAAGAAAACGGGTAAAAAGCTTACTAATATTATTACCTGGCAGGATAAGCGGTGTGCCGCATACGCCAAAGAAAAAAACAACCTGCTATGGCTCAGATTTATTCGTGGATTTGCACGGCTCTTCCGTAACATTATCCCATCATCAAAACTCCTCCTCTTATCGATCTTAAATTTTGATACTGTCCACACAACAACCAGGACCGGTTTTCTCTTTAAAAATAACCCGGAACTCATGAAACGTGCCCATGAACCGGATTCCGGCGTCGCCTGGGGGACCATTGATTCATGGATTTTATGGAATCTCACAAAAGGGAAGATCCATGCAACGGATTACTCCAATGCCTCTTCCACCGGGATTCTTGACCCTTTCACTCTCACATGGAATGGTATTTTAAAGGGAATTTTCCACATCCCCGAAGAAATCCTTCCCGAGATTAAAGATACCCGGGGCGATTTCGGCAGCACCAGATTATTCGGTGGAGGGGAAATCCCGATCCGGGCAAATATCGCGGATCAGCAGTCTTCTCTTTTCGGACAATGCTGTTTTGACTACGGGGAAATGAAATGCACCAACGGAACCGGATCATTTATCGATCTGAATACCGGTGCCACTCCCTTCGCATCGAAACGAAGGCTCTATCCTTTGGTTGCCTGGCGGGTTGATAATAAAACAACCTTTATGCTGGAAGGTCAATCCCAGAATACCGGGAGTGTTGTGGATTGGATGCAAAAAGAGTTGCAGCTTTATAAAAAGGCAAAGGATACGGAAACCCTCGCGGAAAGTGTGGAAACAACAAACGGCGTCTTTTTTCTCCCTGCATTTACCACGGGACTCACGTTTCCATACTGGGATGCCACGGCAACAGGGAATGTCTTCGGCATCAACCTCTCCACAACAAAAGCCCATATTGTCCGGGCGGTTCTGGAAGGAATATGCTTCCGTATAAAAGATATTGTTGATGGGATTGCCGAGGACACAAAAATAAAGATTACGAAGTTAAAAGTTGATGGGGGAGTCTCCAAAAATAGATTTATTTGTCAGTTTTTAAGCGACATTGTAGGCCTGAATGTTGAATACTATCCTCACCCTGAACCGACCGCCCTCGGTGCCGCTTTAATGGCAGGTCTCGCATCCGGGTACTGGAAATCCGAGAATGAAATTGAAGAACTGATGCAGCATGGAGAAGTATTCCTGCCCCGGTTGTCCGAAGAAGAAAGAACGAGAAAATATGACTTATGGAAAAACGTGATCGCCCGTTCGTTAAATTGGTATAATAAATAAAAGCCGGCTCCACAGGAGGCGGTTTTCTTTTGATAATATATAAGGAGAATGAAATGAAATATGTGATTACTATTGGAATGATTTTACTCGTCTTAAGCGGCTGCGCGGCAAAAAAAGACCCGGCATCCCTGCTGATTAATCATCTTAATCAAATGGAAAAAATATTCGAGACAAATCAGGATGTGCCTGAGAAATTAGCAGCAGAATTGTCGACGTACTCGGTAGCTCATATGCCGGAGATGCAAAACGGGGTCAATAATCTTTTGGAAAGAGTGAAACATCTGAAAGAGACTCCCCTTGACTCAATTGATCTCATCGCAAAAGTAGCACAGATATCTTCCATAATTGTTAACATAAAAACTCAGTATGGACATTTACTGGAAGATCCCACGGTTATGGCGGCATTTAAAGACTTTAATACTATTTTTTCCGATGTACAGAACCTGAGCATGAAATAGGAATCGATCATAGTACATCAGTCTTTACTTTGATTTACTCAATTTATTCCGTATCCACCGGGTGATATGGTCCAAAGCTATATCCGTAGCTTCTTCACATAACGGTCTAATGTCGGAAGCATCAAATACTCCGCCTAAGGCAAATTTTATCGTATTATTACTCCGGGCAACCTCATATTTTTGGAGAAGTATTTTTCCTGCTTTATCTTTCACAATCATTGAGATTGTTGCCTGGATATCCGCAGTACCGAACCCTAATAATTCAAATTTTTTAATTAAAACATAATCAACATAGACAAACATAAAGCCATCTGCCCCCGGATATCCCTGAGCAGCCAGCTCAATTATAGAAAGGGAATTGGGCAGTGCCTTATAACCTTCGGGGAGTTCAAAAAACAGAGGATTCAAGTCGGCAAGCGGATTATTCTGATCCAAGGTCTGATACGTCGTGCTTCCGATAATTTCGCTTTCCGGTACAAAAGTAAAAGGAAATGACGGTGCACAAACAACCATAATTTTTGTTTTAAGGTTTTGAACCGTCGAAAGCAGATTAAATTCTTTCTCCTGGGCAATAGCAGAAAGAAAAGCCAGTTTACTTTTAAAGCCCCGGAATTCAATCCGTTTATCGCAATAAATCGATAACATAGCGACATTATCTACTGTTTTTAGTGCTGCCGCATCAAAGGTGGCACAAGAATTAAAAGTGAATACTGAAAAAAACAGCAAACACCAGAAAAACAGAGCAGATACAATCAATTTCTTCATAAGACCTCCATAATTTTTAAATCATATTTACTTTAATACAGGAGCACATAAAAGTAAATACAGATTCATTTTTATTATTTCAATCTAAGGCAGGGCATTATACAGAGCGTCACGACAGCCTTGTTGTGGATTACAGGACAACCCCGATTACCGGGAATATGCTTGTATATAGTCGATAAGACCCAACCGGTATGCTTTGTTTACAAGATCCCAGTCATTTCTCCGGGCAAAACAGAGGGTTGCGTAATTCCGCTGCATCTGTGTTCCGGAAAAAAGATAATATTGGATTCGTTCCAGCCCTTCTTCACTTTTTACCAGACCGATACAAAGATCGATTATTTTTGTTAAGGGGATATCCGCATGTTCATTCAATTGGGAAAAAAGAATATCCACATCTTCTATAGTACCTCTTCGCGCTATCTGTGAAAAATGTTTCAGTCTGTCCTGCATTGTACGGTCCTCCCGCTCCTCAATTATTATAAAAACCATATTACCCATGTGTTTAGAAATTCAGCTTTGCAATTAAATTCATCAGCTGCCTTTTATCTTTAAGAGACAGCGACCCGGCAAGGGAAATAATTCGTTTATTATAAACCGGTATGATTTTTTCCAGTAATTGAAACCCCTTTTTACTAAGTTTCACCAGTTTTTTTCTCCCGTCTTCCGGGTCCGGTATTTCACTTATAAGATTATCGTGCACAAGCTTCTGTAACATTCCGGTAATAGTCGGCCGTTTTTTCTTTACATCTTCGGCTATGGTTGACGGAGATACCGGTTTGCCGAGGTATTTATATAAAGTAAGAAGAATGGAAAAACGTCCATGGGAAATACGGAAAGGTTTCAAAAATGTTTCGACATCATAGAGTAAGGCAGCTCCTGCTTCCAGAACACTCAGGAGTGCATAGAATGATTCATCATCAACCTCAAACAGGTAACCGCCAATCTC
>JAFGRV010000566.1 GCA_016934975.1 Spirochaetales bacterium
AAGTAAGGTTATAATTATTCCTTTCATTTCTTCCTCCATTCTTAAATTATTCTTTTAAAATTGTAATACTCATAAGAAACGTTTTTTTATTTATGTTATCATTTTTACCTCCTTGCATTATTTGCACTATGTTTGCAATTATTATTATGCTTACGTTAAATGCAAGAAGCATACCGGATAGAAGGAAAATATAAAAAGAATTATTTTTTTTTAATTTTTTAATTATCGTTAATATAACGAGTTAATTACAAACAGAAAAAATATATATTATCAAGCTATTCACAATCTCCTGTAATGCATATGAGAGGAAACCTATTATTCCCATTTTGGGAACAGATTCTCAAAACGAGATTTTTAAATTATAGCAAATCGGAAATTATAAAAAAGGCTATTTCTCTGATTTCGGCTGGATTGACGGTGATGTCAAGTGGAAGTAATTTACAAAGAGGTTTGATTCCCGGGGAAATTAAGCCTTCTATATTCTATATCGCCGCATCCGGAATAGGCTTCTTGCATTTGGGGCAAACCCGGTCCATACTGGTAATTGAAACACCACAACTCGGACAGTGATACTTCGATTCCAGATTACGTGTCTCTTCAATCTCTGCCGCGCTTGTCGGTGCATCTTCTCCACTCTTTCGCCCGATAAAGAAGAGTACAACACCCACGATTATACAGATTACCGAAACAATGACACTATTTTCCCCGAAGAGTGAAATTAATTTGAATTGTAATCCCATACCTGGAAGAATGAAACTGCCAACGCCAATAATTAAAAAAAACACAGCCAGTCTCTGCATAAAAAAACCTCCCTATTAAAATTACTTGAATAATGGTAAACCTGAAAATCACATCTCGCAATATTCCATCAATAGTCTAAACCGAAGCCGGGCTGAATTCAAATTAATTTTCATACAATCTGCTAAACTCCTTATTTAAAAATAAACGTGATGAAAAAAAGTTTTCTTTCTGTGTTTGAATTATATTATATAATGGTACTATCATTTAAGAAGAAAACCTGATAGTTATATTATAGATGAGAATGATTATGCAAAATCTATCCGACAGACAAAAGATGACGGGTATATCATCGATTACCGGATGACATATTCATTCTATTTTGAACAAAAAGATGATCGATTTACACTTAAAAAGATAGTCCGGGATGTCGCCGGGCTATAGCAATAGTACCCGGGTATCCTGTCAATCTGATTACATAATATCCCGTTAATTTCTTAAAAGTGAATAAACCAAGCTGCCGCTCTCCGACAACATATCCATTGGCCAGCCCCCGGTATATGCCGCCCCGGGAAGTAAAGCCGCCGATCCCTCATTCATATCGCATAATGACCAGTTCACCCAGCTGATGTTATTCTCATTCAGGAATGTAATCCATGTTTTTGATTCTTTTTCGTAAACAGGGCCATTTCCCGAAGAATCCGTCGTTCCCCATTCGGTGACAAAAACCGGGATGACATTCCCGAATTTTCCGGTTATGGCGTCATTTATCCTGGTTCGCAGGGATTCATGATGTGATCCTGCATAGAAATGACAGGAATACATGATATTTTCGTACTCAAGGGGGTCGGCCGCCGCATCGTGAATATCCTGACTCCAGGTACCCGACCCGACAATAATGATATTATCCGGATCAACAGCCCTGATCGCCGGAATGATATAATCCGCATAGGGTTTTATTTTATCCCCCCAGGTCACTGTTTTACCGTTCGGCTCATTACAGATTTCATATATGACATTCGGATACTCTCCGAACATAGTTGCCATCTCAATAAAAAATTCTTTTGATTCCTCTTTATATATATTCGGATCTCCGTCTCTTAAGATATGCCAGTCGATGATGACATAAATACCCGTATCGATCGCCCCTTCCACAATCTCGATCATTTTTTTCTTCAGCTTTTCTTTGAAATTGCTGATATATCCTTGTTCGTAGGTATATAAAGCCCCACGGACAACATTACATTTCCACTCATCCCGGAGCCACGTGAAGGTATCGACATTCATAAATCGTCCGAAGTGCTGCAATTTGTGGGAACTCATTCCCCTGAGCTGGACAGGGTTTCCCTGACTATCACAGAGGTTACTTCCCACAACCTTGAGGGCTTCAAGGTGCTTTGCCGCGGAAGGTCCCGATACACAACTCGATAATGTAAATATAATAATGACGGACAATAACAATATGCTTTTTTTCATAGTTACCTCTTTTTTAAAATTCGATTATTTACAGTGTATATAAATTAAAAAAAAAAGACAATATTAATCCTGTACAAGCCATTCCTTTGCTTCTTCGATTGTATTGATATTAAGGGGCTTCATACTCACAGGAAGCTATAGAGAAGAAAAACAAGGATAAGAGGAATGAATAGCAGCTATAATATCATCAGCCTTATATAAATGTTTCGATTCCTTGTAACAAGATAAACTGTCACATCATAAGCAATCCTGTGCTGCTTAAAATCAGGCAGCACAGGATTGTTTGTATGATTTATTAATAAGAATTCAAATAATTTCTTACAGTAGTCTGCCGGTCACGTATGTGGTTTAACAGGCTCGTGACGGCCTGGTCAAACTCGTTCATCCCGTTTGTAAGGAAGGAATATTGACTGGTTTCACTCTGAACATAGGGACGTATCAATGCGGCGTACTGGTTTATTTTGGCCTGCACTGCCGCTTGATTAAAGCAGCCATCAATGGCGATGCCCATTTCCTGATGATAAAAGTCGCGGTACACCGGATCATCCATCAAATACCGGATTAATGGCCATCTGCTGGCAACCTCAGAGAGAGAGAGAGAAGGAACGGGGATCACACCCCAGGGATCGGTCATAGAGAGTGACAGATTAAAGTCCCAGGGAATCCAGGTAAGGCGGCCCCCGTTTGCCAGGTCCTGGTAGATATAATAGTTCTTTGTTACCCAGCCATAGGTGTCGACATTAACAATACTTGTATTTATAGCCAGCCAGCGGAGAAATTCCTGGGCATTAAAGACAGATTCCAGTCCGGCGCGCCATGAAGCAGCATTATTGCGGGGCGCATTCAATGCGCTGATAAATGCCTGGATATCGCTGAAATCCGCTTCATCCTCATTGGTTTTCTTTACACATGACGCCTGGACAAACGTAGAAAATTCAGCCCCATTGCCTTCGGGTTTATATAAATTTCCTTCATCATCATCAAATTGATACTTTAGCATCTGGTCGGAGGGGTCTTCAATCATGGAATACAAACCCCAATAGACCGGTCCGTTGCCCGTATCAATATAAATCCTGGCAAAACCGGTCACGGCTACCGGAATTCCCCCATCCCGGAAAATCTCGGCACATACCCGGGAGCGCACAAAAGAAGCATCATACCAATTATTGGCAAAGGTCATCTCACTGAAACCGTAAAACCGCTGGTTATCGATTTCAGGAAAATCATCTTCGAATTTATCAAAATTCAGGCGGAAAGGAAGTTTTTTGCTTCCGCTCATCCGCGGCATAAACAGGGTGCTCTGTCCTTTGTACCGGAAACCGACATGCCACCAGGTATATCCGTTAAATTGAACAGTGACCGGGACATAAACCGGATCTTCCGTGGACATCATGCTCAATGTATCCAAATTACTCTCGATGGTCCGGAAATCAGCAGGAGTAATGATGACATCGATCCGGGGTACGCTGTCTTCCGGGAACAAGAAATTGTAATCCGCGTCGGCGCTTTTATGATGTGTATCTTCGGTCCATCCCTGGGGTCTGCCGATAAAAACACGCTCTTTCACGTCATCCGAATCGCCATTGGAATTCGTCACTGTTAATTTCACATTATAATCATCCACTTCGCTGAAAGCATGGGTGACCTGAATTCCCGAAGCCGTGGTGTCATCCGCAAAGTCCCATTCATAACTGACAATTGTTCCCACCGGGGTAAAGGAACCTGCCGCATTAAAGGTGACAAGTTCATTGACGCCAGGTGTAATATTGGAAATAGTGAATTTCGCTTTGATTTCGTCCCCGGTTGGTTCGGGGGTTGGATTTCCCGTGGGAAATGATGTAATGAGACCGACATAATATCGCGAGATAAGCAGAGCGTCCACAATATTTATGCTGCTGTCTCCATTGACATCGGCGTAGGCAGAATAGAAGTTTTGAACATTCAATCCCACATAATACCGGGCAATAAGTAACGCGTCGAGAATATCGATGCTTCCATCAATATTCACATCTCCCATGGTCTGCCCATAGGCTGAAAAAACAGAAAGGCTTAATAAGATGAGTACGAAGACACAAATAAAGCCCGTCCTTTTTTCTGATAAATTTTGAGTTTCCATTTTTTTTCTCCTTATAACGTTTTTTAAATCACATTCTTATAACATTATTTCCGGCTTTAGCCCCCCTCCACATTAATTATAAGGGATTCTCCACCGGAAAAGGATGTTTTGTATGTTAATTATATACCACCATGTGCACAGCGTTGGCCTGCGGCCCACAACCCAATATAAAAAATCCATATAGCTCCTGACACCCCCAAAAAGAGCCCGGAGGCTAGAGAGAGGTACGGGCCAACGCAAAGTTCAACTTATGAGCAAATTCTTTTCAATAAAACCGGAATTTGTTCATAAGTTGTACATTATATGTCATGATTGTGTCCGTTTTGTGAACAAATCATGAAAATTTAATGATTCATTGAGCCTTCACTACATCCTCCTCCTTCAGATACAAAGGCTCCATTGGGTTGTAGAATAAAGGTATTATGTTCAAGTTCGTGTTTTCAAATCAGGAACTTAGACTATAATAGCATATGTGGTGTTATAATGCAACTTTTAATCTATGTGATTAATGTGCACTATAGTGCGAATGACTCTGCCACACCTGTCATTACTGTCAACCGTAAACCCCGGAAACGGACACTTATCTAACCAGGGGATGGAGTACAATGTCGGGGGAATGTACAATGCCGGGCTAAAGGCTTGGAGGGAAAGGGCAAGAATTTCTAAGGGCTTTAGCGCGGTATTGCGTATTCGCGCAATTGTACGACTGGGACGGAGGAGGTGGGGTGCGGTTTATAAATGTTCTATCTTTCCATGCCACCAATGATTACAGCCTTTTACACATTCGGTTTTTCTTCGTCTATTATCTGCAATTATAAAAAGTGAAATTAAAAGCAAAAAAGATTTTTTATATTCTGTAGTTGGGAGGTTTAAAATCTTTGATATTTGTATCCGCAATTCACCTTGTTGTAATAAAACACAAGGTGTATAAGTGTTTTTTAATTTTGACAGGGAAATTGCTTCATTCACATCATTCTTATTAGCACCTGCTTGAATTAGCATATAATAAAGCATACGTAATATTTCTAATTGCTTTGCTATTTCGAGTGACGTAAACCAAATTATTCCTTCTTTATAAGTAATAATTTGCTGTGCAATTTTATTTATAATTATTTCTTCTCTTTTGATTTCCATAAAAATCCTTATTACTGCGGTCTAAAAATAACATAAGGTTTAGAAATATCTAAAACTGTATAACCAGGAGCATTTGAATTATAACTTTGCCATAAATCAATTCCAGGATTATATAATTCACCTCCACCAGTTCCTTTTGGTAATGAACTAGCCGCAGAGTGCCGTTGAGCAGAATTACCTGATAAAATATAATCCCAGTCTGATGCAACTGTTGCAGTCCCGTTAGCTCTGCTTCCAATAACAGTTATTTCCTGTCCTGTTCTATTAGCAGCATTTTGTATTCGTGTAGCATCTGCAGCAGATATTCCCGCTTCCTGCCAAGTTCTTAGCCCTCCCGTAGTACTACTCGATCCCGGTAATTCAACACTATAATTTCCTACTTCCGGTACTTGATTAACATTCCCGCCCGAACCTAAAGCATCGTCAAGAGAACTTAATAAAAATGCTCCTCC
>JAFGRV010000567.1 GCA_016934975.1 Spirochaetales bacterium
ATTTTTATGATTTTTCAGTTATACAAAAATGTCAGACAATTGGTAGAAAAACTGTATTCTGCGAAAAAAGCCGAAATCTCGCAGATGTAAAAGTCGAAGATTTACTTAAAGGAGTAACTATGCAGGAGTGGGATGTATTTATTTCTTATTCTTCAAAGGATTATGCAATTATTCAAAACATTATTAATGATTTTAAATTGAATCATATAAATTATTGGATCGATAGAGAGCAGATAAAACCGGGAGATTTTATTATTCCCCGGATAACGGCCGGACTTGAAAATAGCCGTTATATATTACCTTGCTTTAGCTGGAATCAATCAGGCTCGGGTTGGTCCCGGGCTGAATATGAATCAATATTATACGAAATTTTCAGTGATAAACAAAGTAAACGAAAAGTAATTCCTTTGGTTATTGATGATATTAATACATTGCCCCGGTTAATGATGAATATAAAATATACGAAATATTCGGATAACAACGCGTATAATGAACTTATAGAATTCTTAAAAAATAAAAAAGATTACAGAACCTTACTTTAATATCTGCTATTTCTCCACAATTTCTCCAATTTTAATCCCTTTTTTGCTTAAACCGATGGATTTCGTTCTGTCTGTCATAGGAGTTAATTGTTCATTTTCAAAAGAATATTCATAGATTGAATCAAAGTTATTATGAAAACATAAATAGAGTAGATGATGAGTCACATCATAAATCAAAGAAACTTCAGTCGACCATTCCGGGCCTTTTTGACTTACTTTTTTTAATAGTTCAAAATAGTCAATAGGTGTTAGCTTTTCCATGTCCTGCTTTAGAAAAGAGTTTGCAGCAAGATACCGGTCCGAACCGCTTCCCGAAACAATTTCCGGTTGTAAATCGTCATACTCAGATAACGGGAAATTGGTGAGAGTATAAAATGATGAATCTTCCTGAGTGGAAAAGATATTTTTTCTACCAGGCTCAATGAGGCAGGTACTTCCTTGTTTATTAACAATGAGATTATGTGTACTCGTAAAGGGTCCGTTCATAATCTCTGTTTTCCCTAAAATTTCTTCCAGGTCATCAAATTGCAATTCGTTATTCATTATTTTATTTACTATTGCAGTTGTTACCCATCTTTTATCTGTCTGTCGTTTGTATTTCCCCTCTCCCTCTGAATCAACCGTCTGGTCATTTATAAATATTCCTTCTCTATTTATTCCTGCCGACGGGAAGAGAGTGCCCCTTATTTTTACAGATATAAGAAAGTCATTCCCTGTTTTCGTCGAAAGCAGAATCTCCTTTCCGTCATTATCATAATTCATACCGACAATTATCGATTTTTTTCTATACACAAAACTGGTACACATAGTAACCGCCTTTCCATAGCAAATTTTCTTAATTCTTTAAATCATGCCCGTGAGTGGGTGACGCAACAGATGAAACACATTTTAAATCACATATCCGTGTATTTCGATTATATTGTCAAAATCAAAAGAGATCAACATAAAAAAACAGAGCAGTAATTCCTGAAATGGAATTTTGACAGGATTTGCGGGATATACAGGATTACCCGGACTTCGCCGTCAATTGTCGTTGCGCGGCGACAATGTTTGATGAGTTTATGGAGCTGGCATAGTGAAAATCGTAAAGAACGAGGCTGATGTTATTTGCCTGATGGTAGTTTAACAACATCAAGCCAGAAGTTTTTCAGGGATTTGATGACGTTTATAAATTTATTAAAATCAACGGGTTTTGTGATGTAACAATTCGCGTGGCTATTATATGTTTCCAGAATATCGTCTTCGTTTTTCGAACAGGTAAGTATGACCACGGGAATTGTTTTAAGTTCGGGATTTGCCTTGATCTCGTTTAATACCTCGACGCCGGTCTTTTTCGGTAAATTAAGGTCAAGGAGGATGATGTCCGGTCTCACGGCATCCGCATATTCTCCTTCCCTTTTGAGAAATGCCAGAGCCTCTACACCATCTTTTACTATGGAGAGGTTATTATGTAGTTTGCTTTCTTTAAAAGCCTCGCGGGTTAAGACAATATCACCATAATTATCTTCCACAAGTAAAATCTCAATGGGAATGCCTTTGCCCGTCACATCATACATTTTTTAACTCCGTATTATACTCACCTGTTTAGAGTATGTCAGTATAATTATAAAACAGAAAACTATTGAAAACAAATAAATCATAATGCTTCACTCATTTAAGAAATCTGCGTCATCATAGCATGTTCTTAACATAAAAAACGAATTCCATCAACCTCGGGATCATTTTCTTTTATTTTAATCTTTATCTTCTCAAAAGAAGAATACGATTGTAATTTATGCTGATATTCTTCCGGGAGTGTTGCAAAGCAAGGCGCGGAGATCACAACGCCGTTTTTTGCCGCGGAATCGCACAATCTGGAGGCGATATTTACAGTACTTCCGATTAGGGTAAAATCAAGGCGGAGTTCTTCGCCTATGTCTCCCAGGATTACTTCACCGAAAGCCATGCCGATTCCCACGGGAAGTAAATTCGCCTTTTTCACTTTATTATGAATATTTATTGCGGCAAGAAGACTGTAAGGTTTGATTGATTCGGGGAAGTATGCAAGCACACCGTCTCCTATCATCTTGTTTACTCTTCCGTTATGCCGATAGATTGTTCTTGTAATGAGTTCCATTTCGATGTTAAGCATCCGCACAATCTCATCGGGGGGTTTATTTTCGCTCCAGTGGGTAAAACCCCTGATATCAATGAACATGATAATGAGTTTTGTCTTGATCGCCTGGAGTCTTCGCTGAATAAGAACATCAACCTGGGTTTCACCACCATAGAGCATACTGAATTGGGAAGTGAGAAGTTTTTGGCGGGTTGTTTCAAGGAGCCGGCTGCTTCTTGGGGCCTGGATATTGTTCCATTTATGGATTTGTTTTGTTTTCAGGGGATTCCTGACACCAAGTTCTTTTGCTCTTCTTGTAATCCGGTCAAAAAGAAGGGCGACTGTTGCCGCTCCCTGTTCTTTTGCAAAGGCGAATAACTCATTAAGACTCCCGGCTTTGATGTCATCTTTTAACCAGAAGGTCAGCCATTCTTTACCTGCGGTAAGGAGTTCGTTTTTTTGCTTATCATCCGGAGGTGATTCAAGTTCATTGATAAGCTGTCCCGCATCAAAGTTCATGAGGATCTCGATAAAATCATTGATATCCTTATTGATAATACTTCCGTGCTGGGGAAGTATCAGGGAAAGGGGGATTTTTTTTAACTTGTTGTAGAGATATTCGGCGGGTTTTTTATCCGCGATATAGTGTTCTATAAATTGGGTCGCGATTTCTATGTGGCTTTTATCTGCGAAAAGTGTCCAGTCCCGGTTAAATCCTCCGAATATATCCCCGGAAAAAAGACTTTTCGTTTTAATGTCATAACTCATCATATTTCCCGCAAAATGAAGATAGGGTGCATGGATGAATTGAATTTCTCTCCCGGATTTCAGTTGGAGGATATCTTCGTCCCCGACAGAAAAAATTCTTTTCCGGGTGCCGTAATAGGGGATAAAGAGTGCGGTCCGCGGGTGACAGATAATAACAACTTCCGGGTGGAGAAGATGTTCAATGTAAGGAATAAGCCCGCAGAGGTCCGGGTCCTGGTGATGCACGACAATATATTTAATCATTTCGAGGGAGGTCACTTCCTGTATCTTTTGAACGATAAGGTCCCGGAAAAAAGGATGCCCCGGTCCCGGATCAAAGAGTACAGCCTCTTCTTTTTCAACGATGAGGTACGGATTATTCGAGAAACCGGCTTCATAATCTGCAAAACCTACCCACCAAATGTCTTCGATTATATTAACTGATTTCCTGTCATCCAGTTTTTCCATATTACTTACCTGTTATAATATAAAAAAATTGATTAAAAATCTATATCTTTTTATACAAATATTTTTTTTGACTCTGCTATTGACTTTTTACGGCGATGCAGCTATTGTTTTATTCTAATTGAAATTATTCTTCGCATTTCTTATAATATTTATATAAGAGAACCGGGAATGAAAATGAATTTTCTCTCTGTTTTTAATAAGTTTACTTAAAAGAGTGGTTAATGGGTAAAAGAAAAGATTCCAGGCCGTCAATTGCTTTTCTTACAGATTGGTCAGAACAAGATTATCAAACAAATCTCCGTGAAGGTGTTATAGACGCCGCGGAAGAAAACGATGCGAATCTATTCTGTTTTGTGGGCGGCGGTTTAAAATCGGTAAACGCCTACGAAGTTCAGAGAAACGTTTTATATGATCTTGTCAATGAAGAAAATGTTGATGGTATTATCATCATGTCCGCATCCATCGGACATTATATCAGTTATGAAGAAATAGTACAGTTTTGCTCGAACTACCGGAATTTACCCCTTGTCAGCATAGCCCTCCGGATTGATGGAATTCCATCGGTTCTTGTGGATCAGGAAGCGGGTATGAGAGCGCTCCTCACACATCTCATAGAGGACCATTCATATAGAAATATAGCATTTATTACAGGGCCGGAAAAAAATCCCGAAGCAATGCAGCGATATACGATATACCGGGAAATGCTGGACAAATACTCCATCATTTTTGATCCCGAACTTGTTGTAAAAGGTAATTTCGTCATCAGTTCCGGCATTAATGCGGTGAAAACCCTGCTGGATGAACGGAAGGCAGAGTTTGATGTGATTGTCGCGGCAAATGATGTTATGGCACTCGGGGCTTTGTCCGAATTGCAGGAGAGAAAAATTTATGTTCCTGGTAAGATTGCCGTCGTCGGTTTTGATAATGTGGAAGAGGGAAAATACTATTCTCCGCCATTAACAACAGTCAATCAACCCCTGTATGAACAAGGCAAAAAAGCCCTGGAAATTCTATTGGCCCAGATTAAGGGGAAGGAAGTTCCTGATAAAATTTATTTAAAGACATCCTTGAAAATCCGGGAATCCTGCGGGTGTTTACCTGACAGGGTTTTGAAAGCCGCTGTCGGAGAAATCCATATCGTCGAAAAGAATTTTGAGGACGCCTTCATCGCCCATAAAGATGAAATTGCCGAACGAATACAAGATGTATTTTCGAGTACGGCAAAAAATAAAGATGCAAGTATGAGTTCCGGGTGGCCGTATAAAATACTTGATTCCTTTTATTCCGAATTATTAAAAGATAAAAAAGGGAAATTCTTAAAAACTCTGAATGGTATTATCTACCGCACCATGGACCTTAATATTAACGTCAGTATCTGGCATAAAGTACTTTCGGAATTCCGCTGTCAATCCCTTCCCTGTATTTCCGACCGCAAATTACTCGCACAGGCAGAAGATATCTGGCATCAGGCCAGAATTATGATTAGTGATATTGCCCAGAGGATCGTCACGCTCCGCAGGTTCAGCCTGAAAGTAGAAGAATTGAGCATGCGTACTCTCTCCATGCAATTGAATACAAAAATCGGTATCGAAGAATTGCTCAATGTCGTGGCCCAACGGCTTCCGAAAATCGGTATTAAATCCGCTTTCATTTCCCTTTATAATGATGTAAAGATTCCCGGAGAAACCTCGAAACTCATTATCGGTTTTACCGAAGAAGGCCGCATCAACCTTGATAAAGACGGGCTCGTTTTTCCTTCCAAAGATCTTGTTCCCGAAGGAATGCTTCCACGGAATAAAAGATTTATTTACATGGTGGAATCATTTTTTTACGCCCAGCATCAGCTCGGCTTCGGGCTTTTTGAAATGGGACCGAAGAGCGGGGTTGTCTATGAGAGCATCAGAGAAAATATAAGCAGTTCGCTCCGGGGGAGTTTACTGTTAAAGCAGGTCCAGGATCAGGCTCACTGTCTTGAGGAACAGGTAATAGAAAGAACCCGGGACCTTGTGAAAGCAAATGAGCAGCTTCAGCAGGAGATTACCGAGCGGAGAAAAGCGGAAGGCGCACTCATCCGGTCGAATGAAGCTTTGCAGCAATTTGCATATATTGCTTCCCATGACCTTCAGGAACCCTTACGGATGATCGCCGGTTATGTCGGTCTGTTGGAACGGCGGTACAGGGATAAGCTCGATCAGAATGCGAATGAATTTATCGATTTTGTTGTTGACGGGGCAAAACGGATGCAGAGGATGATTAATGACCTCCTTCTTTTCTCCAGGGTCGATACAAAAGCAAAAAGTTTTGAAAAAACCGAAGTCTCCACAATAATCGAGCAAGTCATCGCCAATCTCCTCGCTACAATCGAGGAAAAAGGCGCCAAAATAAGCTATGATCCTCTTCCTGTCATTTATGTGGATTCATCACAGATCGCACAGGTTTTTCAGAATCTCATAAGTAATGCGATTAAATTTCATAGCGATTCAACCCCGGCGGTTCATATTTCTTCCGTAGAAAATGAGGTGGAGTGGACTTTTTCAGTTAAAGATAATGGTATTGGGATTGAAAAAGAATTTATGAATAAAATCTTTATAATGTTCAGACGCCTTCACGGACGGGGTGAATATCCCGGTTCCGGTATCGGTCTCACTCTCTGTAAGAGAATTGTAGAGCGCCATGGAGGCAGTATATGGTTGGAATCTTCTCCCAATAAAGGTTCTACCTTTTATTTTACTATACCGAAAAGAGGAGAAAATTATAATGACACATAATGTAGTGAGCGGCACACCTATAGAAATACTGTTAGTAGAGGATAATCCGGGGGACGTACGCCTTACACTGGAAGCACTCAAAGAAAGCAAAGTACACAATAATATTTCAGTCGTGACGGACGGTGTAGAGGCTCTTTCGTTCCTGAGGCGGGAGGATAAATTTTCCAATTCACCCTGTCCGGATATTGTTCTGCTCGATTTAAACCTGCCTAAAAAAACCGGTATCGAAGTACTCACGGAAATTAAGAGTGATGATAATTTAAAACATATTCCCGTGGTTATTCTCACAACATCCAAGGATGAAGAAGATATCCTCAAAACATACACGCAGCATGCCAATGCGTATGTAACAAAACCGGTTGATTTTGATAAATTTCTTCATGTTGTAAAAAGTATCGAAGATTTCTGGTTAAATATTGTTAAGCTTCCACGAAAATAGAATATGACCTCTCCGGATGCTTTAAGGTAATGAACAGGGAAGTTTTTGAATGTATTACCAAAGAATGACAATTGTTTGTTCTACTCATGCGGCGGAATCTTTTATGCCGAAGGATATTTGGTTTTCCGTTTCTCTCTGCGGAAGGAATCAGACAAAACCGAAGATTTATTTGACGGGGAAAACCAGGTAATTGGGAGTATAAAGAGCCAATTGCAAAAAAAAAGGGTATATTCTATATAATGAATGAGAATTCAAAGACTAAAATTGTGCTGCTCATCGAGGATAATAAGGGTGATGCCCGGTTATTGGAAGAAATGTTATATGAAGCAGGAGAAGCATCTTTTAAACTCCTTTGTGCCGACAGACTTGAGACCGGATTGAAATATTTGAAACGGGGAGGTATACATCTTGTACTCCTCGATCTTGGTCTTCCGGACAGCGAGGGTTTCGGAACATTTAAAAAAATCTACAATAGTGTCCCCAATATTCCTATTATTGTCATGACAGGCATGGATGATGAAAAAATGGCTGTTGATGCGGTCCGGGAAGGTGCCCAGGATTATCTTGTTAAGGGACAGGTGGATGGAAATCTCCTTTTTCGTGCAATGCGGTATGCGATTGAAAGAAAAAAATTGGAAATTGAACGGGAAAAAATGATCCTTGAACTTCAGGATGCCCTGGCAAAAATAAAGACCTTACGGGGATTGCTTCCCATTTGCAGTTTCTGTAAGAAAATACGGGATGATCAGGGGTACTGGAGGCAAATTGAAGTATATATGAAAGAACATTCGGATGCGAACTTCAGCCACAGCATCTGCCCTCAATGCGCAAAAAAATATTATCCCCATCTTTATAAAGAGAAAGAAGGAAAAACAACAGATGAGGAATAATCATCTTCTCTTCTTTACCAGGAGAATCATCATGAAAAAACTATTATTCATTTTTTTATTCTGTCTCATAATTATTTCTCAAGGCTTCTCATCCGGAGGAAAAGAAAAAGATGAACCGGAGAATCCGGAGTGGAAGGGGATACCGTCGTCTACTCTTTTTGGATATGTTGAAATAACAGCTTCGGACAAGGTTATTATTCGCTCCCGGACAGATAATGAATCAGTCTATAATATTGTCGGGGACAAGACCCGGGCGTTCAGGAAAGCCGCCGGAAACTATGTTTTTCTGAGAGGAAAAATAAAAAAAGATGAATCCAGGGGAAAACCGAAGGTTTTGGCTATGGAACTCCTTGTTATACAGTCGTCTCCGGACCCTGATTGGAGTCAGGCCGGGACAATAGAAATTGAAGGTATTATCGAGAAGGGAATGAACAACAGGCTTTGTATTATCACGAATTGGGAATCACGGTCCAGGGTAAGTCATTATGTCTATGGAGAACTTAATAAGGCGATGGCAGATGCTATCGGATTTATCGCGATAGTAAAAGGTTTGGAGGTCCTGACACTGGCAGATTCTTCACCTTTTGTAAAAGAAATTGTCGTTGAAGAAATTATTTCTCTTAGAGAAAACAATACCGAATAGGTGAGTATAACAACATGATTGGATCAGTCCGGAACCCTGAAGGGCTCTCTCATCAATTTAAAACAACCCTTTAAAAAAGGCTTTTATTTGGATTCGCTTTTACAGGATATCTTTAAATATTCAACTAATACCCTTTTTGCTTCTTCCATCGACTCTTCCTTGACTTCAAATTCAGGAATGTCTAATTTTTTATTTGTAAATGGTTGATACACAACTGATCCGATCTGTACCGTTCCCCGTGATAAACTGATAATGTGTGCTTTCATAATTTTCCTCTCTTCATAGGAGATTCTCAACAACTTACAAAAATAACTCGACCCTTACAATATAAGTTTAATTTTTTTTCTTTAAAAAGTCAATGAAAAGGGGGTTTCTTTTTTTTTCCTCCGGACTAGTTGATTTTAAGCCTTTCCCCTTTACAATTTTCAATATATTTTGTACCAATGGAGTGTCCCGAGGAAAAATTAACAATCACGATTGGGAATGCAACCTCGCTACTGAAGGTGAAAGGAAAGAATATATGAAACACGGAAATCTTTTAAAAGGACTTCATCCACTTGAGATAAAGGTTCTTCTTAAATATGAAAAAGGCGGAAAATTATCATCAGACCTCGCTATATCTGACTTATCATTTAATCTTGGACAATCCAATCAGGCTTTCAGCTGGCTCTCACAGAAGGGTCTTATTTCGGAGATCGACAGAGAATTATTCGTTACCGTTGAACTCACTGAATTAGGAAAAGAGTATTATAGTAAAGGAACCCCGGAAGAGCGGATTATTGAGATAGTGGAAAAACAAGGCCCCATATCACTCCCTGAGATAGCAGACAAACTGGGGATCGAAAAAAAGGATGCGGGATCTGCCTTCGGTACCCTCTCCAAAGAAGGGGTTCTTTCCATGGATAATGAAAAAAAAGTCTGTATGGGTGATATCTCTAAAAATAAATCTACCCTTGCCCTTAAAGATCTTATCGCTGCTGTAGAAAAAAAGGGGCAGATTGCACAATCTGATTTATCAGAACCCCAGCAGGAAATTGTTGTGCAAAACAGCAAGAAAAGGGGTTCGACAAAGGGAATTTTCAAGATAACCGAACAGGAAAAAGTATATTACACCATATCCGATGAAGGGATGTTGATTAAGAAAGCCCTTAAGGACCAGGGTATTACCGGTGAAGAAATCGGTACTCTTACACCGGAAATTCTTGCAAATGACGAGTGGAAAACCAAAGGATTCAGGGGATATAATATAAATGTTCCCCCCTCCCGGGTGTTGTTAGGGAGAAAAAATCCCTATGTCAAATTCCTGGAAGATTTAAAAGACAAGCTTATTTCCCTGGGTTTCGAGGAATTTGACGGTCCCCTTGTTGAGACCGAATTCTGGAACTCCGATGCCCTTTATATGCCTCAATTTCATTCGGCCAGGGACATACATGATGTCTTTTATGTAAAAGACCCCCAATTCGCAAAGAACATCGAGGCCCCATACCTCGAGAACGTGGCTCAAACCCATGAGAACGGATGGAAGACAGGAAGCAGGGGATGGGATTATTCCTTTGACAGAGAGTTCACGCGAAGAATGATTTTAAGAAGCCAGGGGACGGTGCTTTCCGCGAAAACCCTCACAAAGGCAAAGATTCCCGGGAAGTATTTTGGTGTTGTCCGGTGCTTCCGCCCGGATTCTGTTGATGCAACACATTCCGCGGATTTCTATCAAACGGAAGGGATTGTTCTCGGTGAAAATGTCAATTTTAAGAATTTATTAGGTTTGTTAAAAATATTCGCGGAAGAAGTAGCCGGGGCAAAGGAAGTAAAGTATGTTCCTGCATATTTCCCCTTTACGGAACCCTCTGTGGAAGTGCATATAAAGCATGATGTTCTCGGGTGGTTTGAATTGGGTGGTGCCGGTATTTTCAGGCCCGAGGTTACCGAACCTCTTGGTGTTAAGGTCCCTGTTTTAGCCTGGGGACTCGGAATTGACAGAATGGCCCTTATGTCTTTGGGACTCAATGATTTAAGGGATTTATTTACTCAAGATATTGAACACGTACGGTTAAGAAGAAGGAGTAATTGATATGCCAAAAATCGAAGTACAATCAACCCCGTTTTTCTCACTCATCGGGAAAAAATTAACTAAGAATGAACTCATTGATATTCTTTCCGGCGCCAAAGCAGAGCTTGATGATTGGGATGAAGCAGAAGGTATCCTGAAAATCGAACTGAATGATACGAACAGACCGGACCTCTGGTCTACCGCGGGATTGGCACGGCAGATTAAGATATTACTGGGTGGTGATTCTCCGTCGTATGATTTTTTCTCTGCAAAAGATGCCATGAAAGGGACAGGGGAACGGATAATTAATGTAGACCCCGGTCTTAAAGATATCAGGCCGTATATTGCAGCATTCGCTGCAAAAGGAAAAGCCATTGACGATGCTTTTCTTATTGATGTGATTCAGACCCAGGAAAAGATCTGTGAGAACTTCGGACAAAAACGAAAATCAATCGCCATGGGTGTTTACAGGGCTGATCTTGTTCGCTATCCGGTTGCATATTCCGCCGCGGATCCTGCATCAACCTCCTTCGTCCCTCTCGGTTTTGAACAAAAGATGAATCTGACGGAAATATTAAAAGATCATCCCAAAGGTGTTGAATACGGATGGATCGTTTCTCAATTTAAACGATTTCCTTTTTTACAGGATGCACACCATGAAGTCTTGAGTTTTCCGCCGATTATTAATAGTGCAACCCTCGGTGCCCTGGAAGTCGGCGACAGGTATTTGTTTGTCGAGCTTACCGGGATAGATATTAATACCCTCCTCCTCGCCTGTTCAATTGTCGCATGCGATTTCTCGGATTTCGGGTATGAGATTCTTCCGGTGAAGGTTTTGTATCCCTATGAAACCCCCTATGGCCGGGAAATAACGACACCCTTTTATTTTCAGAATAGTATTGCATGTCCCGTTGCGTACGGCTCAAAATTGCTGGGTGAGAATTTTACCCCGGAAGAAACGGCCCTTTATATCAAAAAAGCGGGTAATAATGTAGAAGTTGATAAAGAAAAGGTTCTCCTTAAGCCGCTTCCTTACAGAAATGACTTTCTTCATCCTGTGGATGTTGTTGAAGAAATCATGATCGGTAAAGGTATAAATAACTTTGTGCCGGAAATGCCGAAAGATTATACAATCGGACGTCTCTCTTCGATGGAAATATTTTCCCGGAGGGTCAGGGAATCCATGGTGGGATTA
>JAFGRV010000568.1 GCA_016934975.1 Spirochaetales bacterium
ATGAATGTATAAATGTTATTATTAAAGAAAAATCTGCCTTATTTGTTGATCAATATATTAATATTCTAATTCAGATAGCTTATTGTTATGCTGATATGGATAATCAAAATAAGGCATTAGAAATTTATAAAATACGGGAAGCAATATTAAAACAAGATAAAAACTTTAATAAATTATTGCCTGATGGATTAACATTATTAGCTAAGGAAGATTATGGACAAAATGAATTATTAGCTCAGAATTACCAAGAAGAAGGTATTGCATTTTATCATTTAAAGGATTTGATAAATTCGAAAAATTGCTTTGAAGAAGGAACTAAGATTTATATTGATTTAAATAAAAAAGATTTAGCAGCTAAAAACTTTTATTATTATGGTGAATTATCAAAATATTATCAAAATTGGAATGAATTACTTTATGCTGGTAATAAGATTACATCAATATTTGGGAAAAGTATTTCAAAAGAATATTTAATTCTCTCTTTAAAATATAAGCTTCAAGCAAATATAAATTTGAAAAACTATAATGATGCTAAAAATATTATGCAAGAATTATTACAAATTGAAAAAGAAATTAATCATCCTGATTATAAAGATGATTTAGATATATGGAATCTGCTAAAAGATTTTTAGGCGTCGAACTGCGTACAACAACGGAAGAGCGCTCCAATCCGTTCTCGCGCGAATCAGGGAGGTTCCCGGTTTTGCGGACACATTGAGTTCTGTCAGGATTTTTGCTGCGGTAAAAAATCGCATCAGTCTTTCGGACCGGGTAACCTCGCCAAGTCACACAGACCTATATAGTCCGGGTAATTGTCCCTTCCAAATTTAGTGCATTGCTATAGTAAACTCTTTTACAAATATACCAGATGAGCTGGAAAACACGTAAAAAAGATCGGGAAATCCGGAGATTGCCGGGTTCCCTTTTTCTATTCAACCGGCCTTAGTATTACTCTCTCATCTTCCAAATAAATCATCCATTTCGCACCCATGGGATCGGTGAAATAAATCACCGGCTTCGGGTCTACTCTGTTTATAATGATCTGTGTTAATAGTGAGATTGGGAAGGCTTCCACCGGGGCAAAGGTCGGATATTGCCGGAGCCATAATACTATACCGTCATAGAGGAGTTCTCCAGGGGGCTGGGGTTCTATTTCTGCATAATTAACAGATAATACGGGAGAAACAACGACAATTGTACCACCCTGATCCCTGATATGAAAATCCATGCTGTATAATTCGCCCGGCCGCTGGAAATCGATTATTGATTCGACTTTTACTCCCCAGGTCGGAAACTCGGGGGGAACAAAAAAGTAGATATTATATATCTCTACCATATAGGTATTCCCGATTTCTCTCTGTAATTTTGTTACAAAGTTTTTAACGATTGGCGGAAAGTCGGTTTCTACCTGCACCTGCCCTGAAGAATTCCGGTATATTTTAAAGTAAACGTTATTATATTCAATATAAATCGTTCCATCGGAATAGTAATTATACAACACTATTTTACTCATCATACCAAGGACAGCAGGAGTTGCCTCTTTTACGTCTGCGAGAATCATAAGTCCTTCGATAAGAAGTTGTCCTTCCGGCCGGGGGTCGATTCCGAAATAGTCGGCAGTTAAACCGGAAAGTTCGACATTAACAGTCCTGGTCTCTTCTTCTACCCATATATTGAACCTGGTACTATCGAGCATTCCCATACGATAAGCTATATCCAGGTCCGGATTAATAGAGATAGAGACTATGAATCTCGGCGGGTATATCTCCAGCATTGACTGCTCAACCTCAATAATATACATACTCGTAAATTCAGTTTTAAGCCGATTGACAAACTCTTCAATTTCCCTGGGAAAAACCGGGGGTTTTGTAGGCCCTGGTGTTGGTTCACCTGTCGGTACTATTGTTTCGATTGATGGAGGTGTCGGTGTTCTCCTCGGGAACCACGATATAAGGCCCACATAATACTGAGAAATCAGAAGGGCATCCACAATATCGCAAAGGCTGTCCTCATTGACATCACTCCATTCTTTTTTAAAATTGATAGGAGATAAGCCCACATATTCCTGGGCTACCAGAAGACTATCCACAATATCGATCACAGTATCTTCATTGACATCTCCATATTCCTGCGCTATGGCAATGAAAGATGAAGTAATCGTGCACATAATAATCAGAAGCATTACCTTTTTCATTTCTTACTCCTTTTCCGGGAAGATCCCAGTCACAATTCTTTATAATGATTGGTTTTTATTTTATCATGTAAACAATTATATTGCAAGTTTAAATAGGGAAGGTAATTACGGTGTTACGGCGTATACTTACAAGAAAGCAGCAACCGGATGAGCGTTATAAATCGATTATGGAAAAAGCATCATATGTTACTCTCATGGTACTCTTTATCGTTGGCCCGATCATTCTCTGTACGATGTTTTTCATCGGCACTTTTTCCCCGGTGAAAAACCTTGTCACGATATCAACTATTCTTACACTGCCACTCATCGTTTTATGTATCATTTATTACATCGCTGTATTTTATTTCAGAAAAAAGCTGGGAAATTAAGGATGGAGAATAAAATTAAAGTATACCGGGCAATGAATGATATGACCCAGGAAGACTTGGCTGTGAAGACGGGTGTGACACGACAGACTATTATTGCAATAGAAAAGGGGAAATATGTACCTTCTTTGGAACTTGCATTTAAGATTTGTCATGTGTTCGGGGTTAAAATAGAAGAAATTTTTATATATAAAGATAATAGAGTGTCAAAGCAATAGTATAAAAAAAGATAAATTGATATACTCAACTCACTATAATTGGAAATACTGACAACTTTTTAAATTGTCAGTATAAATTACCAGAATGAAAGACATTTTTAGCATTAAAAAGAAGAAAAAAATCCCAAATGTGAGAGAAAGAATAATTGATACCGCTATCCGGTTGTTTTACTCACAAGGGATAATGCGGACAGGAATAAATCAGATCATCTCGGAATCACATGTTGCGAAAGCGAGTTTTTATCAACATTTTCCGTCAAAAGAAGACCTGATAATTACGTGTCTGAATGTGTATAATATCACCATCGTCACTATCGTCACCAGGCTTGTGTCCCGGAGTGTTTCACTTGCGCACTTTTTCAAACGGTGGTCCCGACTCATCTTGATAAGCGCAAAAGAAAACAATACCTTTAACGGGTGCCCCATCGCAAACATCGGGTTCCAGGTGGAGCCGGACAATCAACGGATCAAAGAGAGCTTTCACGCAATTACCTCGGGGTGGCAGGCTTCTCTCTCACCCCTGTTTCAAAAGGCGAAAGTGACCGGTGATATCAAGGCTGATACAAACGAAGATTCATTTTTTCGTGAAATCATGCGTATAAATGAAGGGGCCTTTATTATGTGGAAACTCACCGGTGATATTCTCTATCTCAAAGAGATGTATTCTTCCTTTATGAGACTCCTTTATTCCTGCCATTAAAATCATCTAACGTAAAGCCCGCAAGACCGAGGAAATCCCTGAGATATCCGGGATAATCGGTCAGTTCCAAAAGATTATCATCATTTACCTGCTGCCAAATTTTTACAACCTCTGATTGTACATCCTCATCCAGTTCAAGATCATCGATCCGGATTCTGCCTTTATCATCAACATGAATAGCTGTTCCCGAATAAAGCCTCTCGTGAAATAACCTGCTCATCTGCTCAATACAGCCCTCATGAACACCCCTTGATTTCATTACTTTATAAAGAATTGCAATATATAACGGAACAATGGGGATCACCGAGCTTGATTTTGTGACGAGTGCTTTATTGATAGAAACATAGGCCTTTCCTCTCACTGAGGTAAGAATAGCATCGATATGTGAGACTGTTTCTTCAAGGTGTTGTTTTGCCTTCCCCAAGGTCCCTTGCCGGTAAATTGGGCTTGTCAGATCCGGGCCCATGTAAGAAAACGCAACTGTGATGCAGTTATCTGCTAATAGATCCGCCCTGGAGAGTGCCTTTATCCAGAGAAGCCAGTCTTCTCCACCCATGACTTTTATCGTATTAAAAATATCCATATCATCCGCCTGTTCGAAAGCAACAGATTCCAGGGTACCTGAATTAAGGTTGATAGTTGTACTAAAGACCGGGGTTTTCACTGGTTTTATAACGCCTTTATGAAGTACACCGGTGCAAGGATCAATCCGTCTGGATGTGGCGATACTGTAAATTATAAGATCACATTTTCCGAAATTCCCCGTCATATAGTCACAGACCTCCTGTTTGATTTCATGAGAGAAGGCGTCACCATAAAAGGAGGCTGATGCAAGACCCTCTTTCTGTGCTTGTTTTTCGAACCTCTCTGTATTATACCATCCCGCAGTCCCATTTTTTTTCCCTTTCGGCTGCTTTTCATAGGCAACACTTACGGTATCTGCACCATATGAGAACGCGGCGATAATTCTGGATGCAAGCCCGAATCCTGTTGATCCGCCGATAACAAGTACCTTTTTAGGTCCGTTTAACCCGGGATATTCCTTAGAATAAGTAATTTGATCATCTACACTCTGTTCACATCCCTTTGGATTTACATTCAGACAAATATTTTTCTTAATATGAGGAATATTTTTCATATTTCACCTCCCTGTTATTATTATAAAGATAGTATACAGACAAGTCTGTCTATTATCAAGGGTTTGGATTCATTTTTTAAAAAATTATGTCCCAATACATAATGAAGTATGGAATTTTGAAAAACATCAAACCTGGAAAGAAAAGCGGGACTACGCATTATTACGTATTTTTTTACTTTAGAACTCATTATATTAAAGTAGTATATCAAGCGCTTACATTGTCTTCAAAATA
>JAFGRV010000569.1 GCA_016934975.1 Spirochaetales bacterium
ATACTCCCCAGATCATTTTCCGTCACAGATAACATATTTATAACTTTTTCTGTTATAGATGTGAGGAGGATTTTAATAACAATAAAAATAATTATTGTGAAAACTATACCGCTTACAATACATGAAATTAGGGACAGGAAAAACAAGATATCCGGGGGAATCGTGCTGCTCTTCACTATCATTTGTGGTGAAAAAAATCCTATGACATAAGGGAGAATTAATAGAACAAATAACAGGATTTTTTTCAGGAGGGAACAGAAAAAATTCCCCGAACTGAAAATACGCCAGAGTATGGTAAAATATCTGTTTTCGCTGATATCATGTAATGATATTGACTTATTTAAAAGTAATCTGTTTACAAATGCAAGAAATCCAACATGGCTTAAATTATAAAGATGAACATGGGAATCAAAAAAATATTTCTTTAAATCAGACATCTCCGTTTCCTTTTTTCGATTATAATAAAATTCCATTTATCCTCCCTCCTCATCGGATTCCCGGGATAAACAATCTGTCAGATTCTTTCTGCTTCTGCCATAAAGATGCGGAAACCCATTACAGCAGTCAATATTATTTACTGAAATCCAGCACAACTTCATATTCAGGGAGTACTTTTATGGAATGTATTGCGGCTCCCTGTTCTCCTTTGAACTCTTTTTTTAGAGCCATCGCAGAATCATAATATACGAATTTCCCTTTTTTCCAGGGGATTATATAAAAATAGATTTCATTTTCTATAAGCCGGGGAAAAAATTGTTTTAATCCAATCTCCCAGGGTGTCCCGTTATAAAAATTATCATTAATAAGCTTTCCGTCAATAAAGGCATTACCCACATCACCTTCATAATCAATATATAAAAAAATATCATGAAGCTCTTTAAAAGATGCAGGTAATATCCGTAACGTCGCCTTTTGGTTACCCATATACTTCACATCATACTCTATCTCTTTCTCTTTAAGAGTAATCGTATAATTGACAAAAAGCGAATCATGCTCTTCAGAAACAATACCATGTGATACGGTAAGATCTTTTTCGGGGAGAGGAAAGATACTTATATTGATAAGAGGTTTTCCGATAGACATAATTTCAAGGATTTCTCCTTTTGCCAGGACTGTGGAATCCGATATAAGAACACTTTCTTTTCCGCAAAGCTCTGTTTTATAGAGTCCCAGCGCCCGGCGAAAAGGCAATGTGCAGATAGTCATTTTTTTTCCATCGATACTCATTAACTCAAAAACCGCATCTTTTTCCGGTTCCGTAACTATATACAATCCGGAATCGGTTCTCCCGGCATGACAGTTCTTTGTTGTCACATTTTTAATATGTTTATTATCAAAACAGTATTCCCCGTCCACACCGGGCGGTGAGAAAAAGAAATACGTCTTTTGTTCTTTTCCGATTGCCGTAATCAATTGCGTTGTAGAATATTTTAACAGGATTCCCGACATATCAAGATTAAAAGGAAGGATAAAATTGCCGTCTTCCAATATTGTCATCCCTTTGTTTTTCGGAAATACTATTTGTTCCTCCCCGAGATCTATGGTCATGGCAATATCATGATGATCCTGCATTCTGACATGGTCCTGATAATTATTAAAAAACAGAAATCCTCCGGTCCCGTCGGATCGTGCGGCATACCTTAAAACATCGGTTTCAGAGGGTTCGATCTTTTCTGAGTCTTTGGAGAGTATTGTGGACATTGAGCATAACAATCCTGAAAAACCTGAAAAAAAGTAAAAGAGCAGCTTTAAATATTTATACGATTCTCTTACCTGCCCAAACTCACCGAGAGGAGCCTGAAAATCATAACTGATTTTCGGAACAACATGTTCATTCAAAAAGCCGCATCTCCCTACCGGATGAGAACCGCCATGGAACATATAATAACCGACAAAATTACATCCCCCCGCCACTTTCCGGATTGTCAGGGCGGTCATACTCTCGGGAGGCACGATAAATCGTGATTGATACCACACCTGCATGCCGCTCCCCATCTCGCACCCCATATAAGGATAATGTGTGGGTCTGTATGGAGGATTAAATTCAGGAGGAATTTCATCATCTGTATGATAGTTTCTGAAAAGGAATTCTTTTGTGGGGACTTGTTCAGGTTTTTGCTCATTAACATTCCACGGACAGAAGGCATATCCTCCGTAAAGGGGAAGTATTTCATCTTTTAATACCGGCGAGCCGCCCCACCCTGTTGAGGTGTAGAGAGGCACATCGAACCCCGCGTCGATTGCCATTTCTTTTAAAATTCGCATATGTGATTCACCATCATCCCCTTTGTCAATAATCTCATCCCCCTGTTTCCCTGTTAATTCCCACGGCGCAGCTGCGTGCATATATTCGTTTTCAAGCTGGATACCTATGACCGGCCCGCCATCTTTAAATAAGCGGCCTGCCGTCTGTTTTGAAATCTCCCGGAAAAATTTTCCGACACACGTAAGATAGTCTTCATCATTCGACCGGACCCTGAAGGGCCGCCCGTATAACCAATCGGGTAATCCCCCGTTTCTGCATTCTCCATGGCTGAACGGCCCGATCCGCAAGATAACATATAAGGAATTAAGGGCACAAAGGTCGATAAAATGGCGTAAATTCTTATTTTCCCCCCAGTCGAAGTGTCCTTCTCTTTCCTCATGATAAATCCAAAAAATGTATGTGGAAATGATATTAATACCTGCCATTTTCATTTTTAAAAGTTCTTCATTCCAATACTGGCAGGAATATCTGGAATAATGAAATTCTCCGCATATGCCGAAAAATGGCTTATTATTCAGTTCCATATAGTAATTGGTAAAACTTATAATATCCTTTCCCGGATTTTTTCCTCCAAGGCGAAGAGTGCTTTTATATATATCTTTTATTTTCTTTGGAATACGGATGTTATATTCTCTCATGATTTTTTATCATCCTTCTTACATGTTTTATAGTTACATTAGTGACTTTTTAATAAAAATACAATAAACTTCATCATGGCAAAAAAATATTATGCTGTCTGGGCCGGCAGAAAAACAGGAATATTCGATTCCTGGGAAGATTGTAAAGACCAAATCGAACATTTTAAGAAAGCAGGATACAAATCCTTTACATCGATAAAACAGGCGGAAGAGGCTTTTCATATCCACTCTCCTGAACCGATCCAATATCATTTCCCACATGATGCACTACAGAATACCTTTACCAGCCATAATGGTCCTGTCCCGGAGAGTATTGCAGTGGATGCATCCTGTTTGGGTAATCCCGGTATTCTGGAATACCGGGGTGTCGATGTAAAAAACAGGAAAGTGATATTCTCACGGGGTCCATTTAAAGAAGGAACGAATAATATCGGTGAATTTCTGGCAATTGTCGAAGCGATCCGGTATTTGGAAAAAAAAGGAATTGAGATGCCTGTTTATTCCGATTCTCTGGTAGCTATAAAATGGGTAAAAAACAAGGTATGTAACACACAACTCTCCCGGCATAATAGTGAAGAACTATACCTCCTGATAGAATCTGCCCTTGATTATTTAAAAACCGTAACACATCCGGTTCGTTTATTAAAATGGCACACAAAATCCTGGGGAGATATTCCGGCAGACTACGACAGGAAGTAATTGAGATTGCTGCTTAAAACGCAGAATTCACACCTCGATTATTGAGCTCCTGTTTCCGTCTCTGTATCCACCCCGGAGTCTATATCTTTCTCTTTTACCTTTTCCTTCTTATTTAGATAATTCTCCAAGATGTCAACAAGCTTTCTCAGGGTTTCTTCGGGCAATTCATCCAACCGTGACTCAATCTTTTTTGTCATTCTCCCGATTTGTTCCATTTCACCCGCAAGATCCAGCACTTTATCCATATCATTCTTTACTATTTCCAATTCTTCTTTAAGTTTCGTATTTTCCTCTTCAAGTTCCTTTGCATACGACTCTTTGGCAAGTCCCAGAAATCCGGTAGAAGTACAGCCGGTCACCAGGAATAACGTTAATAGTAACATAACAATACATTTTTTCATAAAACTCCCCTTAATATAATAATCGGAAGCCGACTACTGTCGGCACACCCCTCTTAGCCTAATAATTGGAAGCCGACTACTGTCGGCACACTCCCCTTAATATAATAATCGGAAGCCGACTACTGCCGGCATACTCCTCTTAACTTAAAAATCGGAAGCCGGCTACTGCCGGCATACACCTCTTAACTTAAAAATCGGAAGCCGGCTACTGCCGGCACACACCCCTTTATACACACTCACAATATTGAAAAACAGAAGTTTGTTCAAGTCATCTTTTTTTTGATATGTGCTCTTCACTCACATGCTCTTGACTATCTGAATCATCCATTCTATCATTTAAGAGAGTGAAAAACCCAGTTACATTAGTTAGTTTTATCCTGTTATTTCTTCTTTTTCTCATTCACGGTGCCGCCGGAAATACCGATCCTATTGTTTTATCCAGTGATCTTACTTCAAAGAAAATCACTCAAAACGTCTCATTCATTAATGATCCGTTAAATACCTTTACTTTTGATTCGATTCGAGCCCATGAAAACGAACAGTGGTCTGCCCCAAAAACCGATAATATTATCTGTACCGTCAATACATGGTTTACATTTTCAGTACTCAATAATACCGATGATGTCGTGTATCTTGTTATTCATAACACAAAAGTGAACAAAATCGATTTCTACTACGACGATCAAGACTCCGGGCAATGGAAAATTATTCACACAGGTTCGGAAATGCCCCTGACATCACGGCCTATCATCTCGCCATTTTTTGCCTTTGAGTTAAAAAAAAGTTCCCTTCCGATACGTTATTACTTGCACACAAAGATGAATATATCCTTTGCCCTGGATGTACGGATATATAATCAACATGAATTCCGCCACTATAATTTTTTAAATCTATTTCTCCATAGCATATTTTTTGGTATGTTACTTTTTGCTATTTTTTATAATACCTTTTTATTTATTACCACAAAAGAAAAACAATTCATCGCCCTGGTTCTTTATGTTACGGGCTGGCTGGGATTAAATCTTTATTTAAACGGGTATGGAGTCATTTTTATATGGGAGCATGTTCTTTGGATGGAAATATATGGTATATTTATTTTCACGGCTCTCGTTGGTATCGGAAATGTTTTTTTTCTACGCCATTACCTTCATCTGAAAAAGGATTACCCGGTATTTGACAAGATACTCTTTTACGTATTTCTTCCTTTCAGCTGCCTCACCCTTATAAGTATATTTCTCCTCCCTATTTCTTTTCTCTACACACTGGAATCAATCCGGGGCGGCAGCCAGACACTTGTTACTCTTTTTATTGCCATTTATATAGCTGTAAAAAAGAATAAAAACGCATACTTCTTCCTCTTCGCCTACTTTATCATTCCATTCTTTAACATAATCCTTGTCTTAATAGCATCCGGGGTGATCTCCACGGGGATATTTTCCAGATGGGGTGGTACCGTAAGTACTTCATGGCTGGTTATTTGTTTATCTTTCGGTGTCGGTTACTCTTATCACATGATGCAAAAGAAAACCCGGGATACGGAAGTACGGTATCAATTGTTAAATGATTCAATAATGGAAGGACTTTTCATAACGGATGTTAACGGTAAAATCCTTGAAACAAACAAAGCTTTTCAGACTATGATGGAATATACACCCGAACAATTCAGCAAGCTGCAAACAACGGATTTCACCCCGTCTCACTGGCATGAAACGGATAAGTCGATAATGGAATCCCAGGTAATAAAACACGGCTATTCCGATGTCTATGAAATAGAATATAAAACAAGCACCGGCAACATCCTGAGAGTAGAAATCCGCAAATATCTCATCAAGAACAAAAATAAAATCGAAGGTATTTGGGCAATTGTGCGTGATATTACCGAAAAATTCAGGCTCAGGAAACAACTGATTCAATCTCAAAAAATGGATACTGTTGGTCAGCTTGCCGGGGGGATCGCTCATGACCTTAATAATATGCTTGGAGGTATTTTAGGATTCGCGGAAATTCTTCAGGAAAGCATTCACAAGGAAAAGCCGGAAAGGAATCAGGTGTATATTGATAATATTATTAATATCACAAAAAAAGCGGCTGAGCTCAATACTCAACTTCTGACATTCTCCAGAAAGGCCGATCTCATTAAAATCAATTTTGATATCCACAATGCTATTGATGAAGTTATTCTTATCCTTGAACGGACGATTGATAAAAAAATCAGAATCAGGAAAGACTTCACTGCGGAAAAACATATTATTTACGGCGATGTGATCCATATTCAGAATGCGTTATTGAACCTCGGAATAAATGCACGGGATGTGATGCCCGATGGAGGATCCATATCATTCATGACCCGTAATCTTTTCATTGATGAAGAACTCAAAAAGGGTTTCGGGTTTCCTATGAATCCCGGCATGTACATCGAAATAAGTATTTCCGACACCGGCACCGGAATAGACGAACAGATAAAAGACAAAATATTCGAACCATTTTTTACCACAAAGGAGTTAGGCAAGGGAACCGGCCTGGGTTTGTCAGCGGTTTATGGAACGGTAAAGGAACATAATGGTGCACTTACTTTTAATAGCCAACAGGGGATAGGGACAACATTTAATATTTATCTGCAAACTCACGAGGGCTCAATTACTTCGCATGACAGAAAACCAGCCGATGTAACAAAAGGATCCGGAACAATACTCGTGGGAGAAGATGACAAAGCCCTGCAACTGGTATTCAATACACTCCTTCATCAATTTGGTTATGATACAATTATCAGGAAAAACGGAAAAGAAACTTTTGATTATTATAAAGCCTATCACAAAGAGATCGATCTGGTTATTATGGATATCATCATGCCGGAATTTAACGGGATGGAAGTATATGAGAAAATGAAAAAGATAAATCCCAATGTAAAAGTCATTCTTTGCTCCGGTTACTCATGCGGCATTAACATTTCCGAACTCCTTAAAAGCGGTGTAAAATATTTTTTAAAAAAACCGTTTTCCGGAAAAAATCTGTCGCAAATCATTTATAATTCACTCAGAAAAAAACCTATTAAAGAAAAAAATATTCTGTTTGTCGATGATGAAGAAGTTATCCTGAACACAACCACGGATTTTTTAACCACGATGGGACATCATATATACGGATTTTCCAATCCCTATGAAGCCCTGGAACAGTTTAAACTAAAATCCCCGATTTTCGATATCGCGATTATTGATAATTTTATACCACAAATGAACGGGCTTGAACTGTCAACTCAATTGCTGCTTATCCGGCCGGATTTACCCATTATACTCACTACCGGAGAACCCGGTGAGGAGTTAAAAAAAGAAACTCAAAGAATTGGGATAAAATATATTATGACAAAACCATATTCAATTACGGATTTATTACATATAATGAAATAAACTGAACACTAATAAAATCAATAGTATATGACAATTACTCCCTTTTGCTGTAGTTCCGAGATCGTATCCATACTCGTTATCGGATTTCCGGTAATACTCACAAATTCCAGGCTTTCCAACTTCGTCAATACGGAAATATCTTCCAGTACGTTTTCATCAAGATAAAGTATCTCCAATTTTGACAGTTTAAAGAGAACATCAATATCATGGATATCATTATGGGATAAATCAAGAGATTCCAGGTTTTCCAGAAATTGGAGTTGATAAATGTTATCAATTCTATTATGTGATAAATCCAGGTGAAGAAGGTTGATGCAATACTCCAGCCCGTCCAGGTCATCGATATCATGGTGACTCAATATCAACTCCGAATCGATTTGAGCCAGGTCAATGGAATCCAGAGAAATATCAGAAACATTCCCAAGGTAGATTCGAGTGATTATTGAGATAATATCATTTTCCGAGTCTGCTTCGGAAATAACATCATCAGCATAATTATTTTCATCATAGTCTGCCGTTTCATATTCATAGACTTCATTTGAGGAGAAAATCTCACGAAGGACTGTTTTATTATTACTACTCATACGAATGCCGGTAAATCGTTGATAAAAATCCAATTTTTTCACTATATTATTTTTTAAAGCAATCTCTACCTGCTGCAGGTGATTGTTTAAACTGTCCGGATGAAAAATTTTAATGAGTGAAAAGAAGATTTTTTTATGTGAATGGTCCTGTCCGGATTGCTTCTCCTCCGGATATAATTGAGAATATACATTATCCAAAAGATGATATTTCCCGGCTTTATATGAGTCAATGAGCTTCCTTGATAATGTTTGGAGATAATGTAACGTTAGTTTTGATGTAATATCCATATCACCTCTCGGGAAACCTCTCTGTAACAAAACCAATAAAATATCAATTTTGTATAATTTTAACTTTTATCGTCTCATATTGAAAGCCCGGGTATACATTCTATGCTACAATTGTACTGTCAGGTATGACACTTAAACGATACGGGGAGACATTACAACACAAAGTCAATTCAAAAAAGAGAGATTTCATTATGAAATTGTCAGGATGCAGGTTTACTCACCCTGTCTCCATATCCTTCATTATTTTGATTTACCGCAAGGCGCGTCGGTCAATTTGCCTTGCGGTTTTTCTTTTGTCTTACTTTCTTTCTCTTTCGGTTTTACAAATACATCTTTAAATTGAATGGCCATACCGGGAAAAAGGGCTGATGTGATGATATTGTCATCGGCAAAGACATGGGCAAGAGAATACTTTCCGTCTTTGCCGGGTAAAAACACCTGGATGCATTCTTCGTAAGGCATAACCACCCAGTATTCTTTTACCCCGTGTTTCCGGTACAATTCTTTTTTTTCATTCAAATCTTTTCCCGCTGTAGAAGGAGAGAGTATTTCCACCACAAGGTCCGGCGCACCGAGACAGCCTCTGTCATCTATTTTGGAAGGATCACACACAACGAAAAGGTCCGGCTGTACGACTGTTCCCGTATCTTCTTCGTTTTCATCACCCTCCGGGAGGCGTACATCCAGGGGAGATATATAAACGGCGCAGGTTTTATCCTTGAAAAATTCCCGGAATTCACCGGCGAGTTGCAGCAACACATTTTGATGCTTTACGCTGGGAGAGGGACTCATGTCATACGCGACGCCATCTATAAGCTCCCACCTGGTATCATCATCCCAGCCACAATAATCCTTGTAGGTATATTTTTCCTGTGCAAGGGGTAAGCCCATTTCTCATCCTCCATTATAGTTATGTTTTATAGTATATCATTTTTTGATGTGTGAATCAACGATAATAAAAGAAACAAGAGTATCATTAATATTTATCTCACAATATATCTTCATAAAATATTTCCCTTTTTAATATAACAATTTATTAACTTCCAGATATTCAATAATTCCTGTCACGGCAACATTTATCTTCCTTTCAAGGCCTGTTAATTCCATTTCATTTAAAAGCGGTCCCAGTTCCTGTTGCAGTCTTTTGGATGTTATATGCTTAAGTTCATTTTCCAGTTCAACGATAAAATCCTGTAATGACATTTTCTTCTTTTTTTTTAATCCCGGCAGCCGGGATTCGATATTATTCAGGCGCATATGTAAGATCTCCATATCCGGCAGAGCTTTTATACGGGAAAAAAGAAAATAGAGATCATACACGTCTCGTAATAATCTTCTTTCATTCCAGGCAGCGAGTTTATGAGAAAGAGCTACATTCGGATTCATCACCTTTATAATCCGGCTCATCTGATTTTCACGGTCTGCCAGGACTTTTGTCGAAAGTGGTTCGGACTTGCATGTAAGGGCAACATTCCCTTCTATTTGACACGTTATACCAGCAATACTTATTTTTATTATTATTGCTTTGGATGTCATTACAATTTCACATAATTCCGGGTTTTCAGAAATATCTTTTACTATTTTTTGAAATACAGGCAGTAGTTCTTTTTTTGATTTATATGGGACAAAAACATAATCAAGGTCATTCGTACTTCTCGGACAATCATACAATTGTAAAGCCATACCACCTTTAAGGATAGCATGGTTTCCCAATTCCTCGGAAAGCCGGTTTATAAACCAGAGAAATAATGAGTTAAGTGTAATCTTATCGGGAAATGGTGTTTTCATGAAGATAATTCCTTACAAAATCCTTAAATAGAGGATTTTTATATTTCTCTAAATATCCTTCGATGACTGTTCTCTTCAGTAAGGAAATATCAATATCAGAATAAATATCAAAATAGAATTTTTGTCCTTTGCAGTAATAATAGAGTGTATCTAATAATGCTTTCTCCGGCAAAGCGTAATTGACACCTCCTATAGTTTTAAAACCAAAATATAAATCCTTTTGAATACCTAGATGAGTAATCAGTATTCCATTTGTATCATAGACTCTTTTTTTACCTGTTTTTACCGCCCTTATTTCATTCCTGGGAACAGTACCTATCATAAGTTTTTTTGCAAGAATAGTTTCAAAACTAATATAGGATGTATAACATATTTTTTGACTCAGGAAATCTATTTTACAATCAGGAGTAATATAAATTCCCCTGATATATGAGAACAATATTCCTAATTCAATCAAATTATGGATACGACGGTAAAAACGATTATCATAAGGTAATGAAAATATATTTTTCAAATCCGGGAGGGTAAAAACACCCCCCATCTCTTCTTTAAATCTATCAATCAATTGAATATCTTGAACAATATCATTCATATGGACATTTATTATACAAAATTGTATAATAAATGTCCATATCGAGTACAAAAAAACCCCCGGAAAATAATTCCCCGGGGGTTTTATAGTTACACACTCAATTATATTTTCCTTACGGCCTTATGCCCGGTAGCTGTGAGTGTTCTCACCCACCCGTAAGGTTGTTTCGCACATGGCGGTTCAGGAACCGGACATGTGTTCTTATTTTCCTTACGGGTACATCTTCCGTAATCGTTATGGTTCTCGCCTACCCGTAAGGTTGTTTGGCACATGACGGTTCAGGAACCGGACATGTGTTTTTATTTAATATTTGTTCGATACAAACCAATTATACTGGGTTACCACAACCGTCGAGTATGAATCCCGGCCGATATATTCGTGACTGTAATCTACCCATTGGGTTTTTATCCGGCCGGAAGTCCCGTAGGGAAGATAGAACGAACGGATTCCCAATCCCAGGGGGATAAAGAGATGTCCTCCCGCTACCTGAAGGATTCTAATGTTTGAATAATTCTGAAGCCGAGTGGTAAGCCCCGACTCCCAGCACCATACCGTAGAGTCGGAAGTAAGAGGATTGTCCACTTTCCCGCCGGTCAGGAAAAGTTCGTCCTGTGTTTCTTTCGCCACACCGTCGAACCCGCTCACGATGATACGGGGTGTGTTCTTAAGTGTTCCCCAGTAGCTCGATTGTGTCATCTGGTACGCAAGTCTGCACACAAGACTTCCCCCGCGGCTTGAACCGGCAAGATAGATATTTTCCAGATTACCGAGGTTGCTTGTTCCCACCGCCGAAACAATCCAGTCGAGCCAGCCATTCACCGCATCTGCTTTTCTGTCTGCCGGCATCATATGATAAAAGCAGGCATCGAATACAACAGCAAAGTATGTGTTGGATGATGAGAGCCCCAGGGATCCCGCGTTTTTAATAATTCTTCCTGCCAGGGCATCCGCATCGATATAAGCAACTTTGGAGGTAAACTCTTTCCAGCTGTCACCGGTCGGATTGGTATCCCAGCCATAGTACTGTCCTGTTACGGCATTCCGGTATGCTTCGGGAAGGAGATCTACACCCTGCTGCCCCGCTGAAAGAAAGACAATATTCCTGATACTGCCGGATGCCGGTTTCCAGACCTCGGCGACTGACAAGTGCTTGCTTTCATCCACATTATAATTGTTTGTAAGATACGAGTACCGCGGGAAACTTGTATTGACATACCAGCTCAGTCCGCTTTTATATCGCAATTTACGCAAAGTCGAGGTATAATAACTGCCGGAAATAGTGGAAGTATAATAGCTTGAGCCGTCAAAATAACGCTTTAAATAACCACCTGCCACATAATCGTCATCCCGGAGTTCGGCATAAAAATAGGCGACACCCAAACCGCTGTCGGAATATTTTGTCCCGATAGTGACAGTCTCACTCTTTGTATCGGAAAAAGTACCGGTAGCACTTGTTCCTTTGGAATCTCTTACATAAAGCTTTAGACTTTTCGTCTTTTCCTGTAATCCGCTCACTTCCAGGCTCAAATAATATTTGTTCCACCAGGCCCAATGCCTTTTCACTGTAAAATCCAGTTTAAAAATGGAATGCAGCGCCTGACTTGTATAGGTTGATGTTTTAATCGTATCGGCCCGGGTATTATCCTGATCCGAAGGAGGTGTCACTTCTTTACAAAAATATCGGTAAGATTCACCCAGACTTTCTTCTAACAATGTGTGAGCGGCAAGATTAAACTCGGCTTCCACAGCCGGGGAAGCAAACACGAGATCGGGAATTTCTGCATCAAACCCATTACCAAGGTCGATGGTTTGGGTTCCGGAAATAGTCACTTTATTTTCCGCCGCATACTCCTTAACCAGTGGTACTAAAATAGCGGCAGCCAAAGCCTGTGCTTCGGATTCTTCATAGGAGGGGTTGTATTGTCCGGAGTCAGACATAATGCCCGGATCGGAAACAGAGCACCCCATAAAAACACCCAAAAGTATTATCAGAGCTGCTTTTAATAAAATTTTTTTTTGTTGTAACATATTTTTTTCTCCTTTTCATAAATATCTTTTTATACGGTTTATAATAATGTGATTAACGACCTATGGGTTATAATTATCAAAACAGACAGGTAACTTTGCAATCACTGCTCATAATATAACACAAATATATAAAAAGTCTATAAAAAAACAGTCTTCTGATATTTTTTAATATACTAAACTTCAAGACTATAAATTCTTTAGCATATTATAATGACATCTTAGAATGTTCCCTGTTTTTTCTTCTCTCAGATGGAGTCCGTTTCCTTCGCACCATTTATATACATCACACCCGGCACAGATCCCTGTTTTCGTCCATTCCCGGTTTCGCATAATATCAAATTCATTTTCCCAGACATCCCAAAAATTATCTTTATAAATATTCCCCTGGATATAATCTCCCCGCAAACTTGGACAGGCTGATATGGACCCGTCCACAAGAACAGAACCGATATTTATACCGGCCCTGCAAAAAAAGTAATTGTCTCTCACTTCCCCCTCATAAGACCCAAGAAACCCCTCGCACCCATAACTCAGTTGAATAATCCCCTTTTTTCGTGTTCGTTTAATAAATTCCATAAGCTTTTGAAATTGGTCGCAGGTCACATCCAATAACGGATTATCCTGGGCCCGGCCCTTGGCAAAAATGGTAAAAATTCTCCACCGCGATACAGAGGAATCAACAAGTAATTCCCTGATTTCTTCCAGTTCATTAAAATTCTTTTGATTGACACAAGAAACCACATCAAAAATAATACTTTTTTCCCGGGCTGCCATCCGGATTGCTTTAAGGGCATTTTTATATGAATCCTTCCTTCCCCGCAGCCAATTATGACTCTCTTCGAGACCATCCAGGCTGATGGTAAGGGATCTGAGTCCGCTCCGGAGGAGCCGGTGAAATCTTTTTTCCGTGAGGGCATACCCATTCGAGACCATTCCCCAGGGAAACTCCCGGCTGTAAAAAGCCGCACCACATTCCTCGAGATCCTGCCTCATGAGGGGTTCTCCACCGGTAAGGGCGAGAATTGTCGTATGGGGATTCACTTTATCTTTAATTATATCCAGAACCCCCAAAAAATCCCCGAGGGGCATGTCCTTTGTCGCGGCATCCCTCATACAGTCACTTCCGCAATGAAGACACTTCAAATTACACCGCAATGTGCATTCCCAGAATAAGTAATTAAGTTCATGAAGAGATGTAAGGGTTTTGCGGTAATTCCTGAAAATATTCAGAGCGGCCTTTTTTCCGAAAGAAATCTTTTTCATTTTATGGGATCTAAATCGACATCCAGTGTTGCTGTTCCTTCCCCATCATCCCAGTCATTATCCGGAGTGGTATCAATAAAATCACTTTCGGTTATATGAACAAGAACATCCTCGTCGGTATAGGATCCATTAAGCGTACCATCAATATCTTCAAAATGCATGGTAACATCCATGGTTACTGCTCCCAGGGTGGAAAAAAGGATCGAATAATCACCACTTTCATCGGTATAATTTTCCTCGGTCTCCAGGAATCCATTATCACCTGTTGCCGAAACCTTGATGCCGGGGATCGGAGTTCCCGGATCGGCAGATGTTACTTTTCCGCTCACAGTGAAGGTTGCATAGGGCATGCCATATTCCATTACAACCCCGTAAAGGCAGCTCATCCCGGAAATTCCGAAGAAAAAGGTGAGAATAGCACTCCATAATTTCAGTAATTTCCTGCCGGTTTTTTTACAGGTTGATTTTATTTTCTTTGCCATGATTTCTTCCCCTCTTAACTATGAATAAATTTATACCATAAAGTCAGGCAACCCTGTCTGACACTTTCATCATTCAACAAAAATGGAATAACCTGGCATGCCACCGATAAATATTTTGGTAAAAACCTTCATTAATAATATTATATATCAACAAGGTAATGATTTCTATATAAAAATTAAAAAATACCTCCCCGGAGTTGCCTTACTTTACTTTCTGTAACATAGCAGATTTGCATGTTAAAAATGGTTTTTTTAGACAATGTTCAACTTCCGCTCTTTTCTCCGGGTATTGTGAGGAGACTACATTCTTCTCATTCAAAAATGTCACTTTCAATCTCCTTGTCATAATGATCGTCTATTCATATCAATTATCGGTGCGCCAAAAATGTCAGGATTTCATTGTGTCTATTATAAAATAAAATACAAATTAGAATAGCAGGTGATTACCTCATTAAATCTAAACTTCACACCCACCAGATAGGGTGATAATTGAGCTTGGTTTTATGATTTTTTTCCTTCCGAAGGAGACAGGGAAAAATCATAAAACCCAACCTGGAGTGACCGAAGGGAACGAACATAAAGTAAGAGTCAGGCGCAGTAATTTTCGCTTTTATTATTTTATAATATTTCATCGGTGTATTCCAAAATCCTTTTTTTATCCATTAATAATTTTAATAAGCTCAATAATATTTTTTACATCGTTTTTGTTTGGACTTACAATTTCCATAGTACCCCCTGATGATCCACAGCAAAGATGCTTTTTTTGATTTCCAAACATAATTATTTTATTTCTGGGACAATCGTGAAAAACTTCCTTAATATTATCGCGAAACCATTCAAAAAGTTTTAGATCGTTTTTCTCTAGAATTTTAATTATACATAATAAGTTTTCCGGTGTTTTGAAGGAAATACGAAACGACAAAAAATCAGGGCTGGTATAGAACCCAAAAATACGTTTGTTATTGCCTGACCAATAATCAACTTTCCATTTGTTAAACGGTAATATGCTTGCCATTGGATACAATGCGTATCTGGTTTTAAAATTGTCAAATAATGACAATAGCAAAGTCAAAATATCGCTATGTTCTTTTTTCATTGTCAATTTAACATCTTCAATTTCCGGCATGGGTCTGTAATAACCTTTATAATCCAAACGAAGATAGTTTAATCTTTTGAATTTGTTTTCAGTTTTATATTTGCTTTCAGGCACTGTCAATAAAACCTGAAGCCCCAGAAACATTTTTGGAGCTTTCCTGCATGAGATATAACATTTATTGCCATTTTTATCCCCTTTGAAAGAATAGCACCTAATGTTTTTTAGGTGTAGTGTTTTAACTTTTATTTTACAATACTCCTTATCACAGTGTTTTGTATAAATGATTCATACCCTTCATTTGTAAAATGACTTCCTTCTTCCAATAATTCCAATTTACAATCACTCAATAATTTTGCGGTTATTTCCGCCATAACATACGGCAAAACTTCATCCTTTTTACTATGCTGCATAAATACTTTTGCCTTAATCTCAGGCAAAGTAAATCCCCAATCCTTAAACCGTATACGCAGATTTTGCCCTTCTCCAAAACAATTATTTGCCATTGAATCTTTAACAAAATTTTGTTTTTTGTCTTCCTCCGAAAAATGTGAGAAAAAAATTTCATATGCAATTTTTTGGAAATCTGCGACATTCATTTCTCCCGGTATAGGAAAGGGCCAATTTTTCCGTACTTCCGTATCATATAAAGCGGGCGTTCCACTATACAGATAAATATTCCTTGTTTTGCCGGAACACACTTTTGCTATCGCGTAACAATAAATAGCGCCCGCCGAAGAACCAAAAACATCAAATTGCCTTATACCCAATTCTTTAACTAATTTTGCGACTATTTCGCCATATTCCAAAAGATTTTTCAGGATGTATGGTGAAGATTCTCCATATCCGGGTCTTGCAATGCAAATTACTCTGGCGACTTTGCCCAAATCCGCTATCAATATTACTTTTTTGATTTTTAGTATTATCAAAGATAATAAAATTAATGGGGTGGGGAATTCTATTTTCAATACCCTGGATATTTCTGTTTTCACATATATTATGAATTCAGTTTACCATATACTCAAAAGGGTGAAATTCCATTAGATCCATGGGGTAATCCGTATTATTATTTAATTCCGGGCCCAAATAATAGATCTTTTGGAATTGTTTCATTTGGTGAAGATGGAATCCCCGGCGGCAAAAGAGATTCTTATTCATGGCATTGAACTCAAAGTTTTATAATTTGAGATTTTTCACAGGTTTGACTCATCTTTATTCTGTTTTAATCCAATCAATTTTCCTGAAAAAATAAATTACATAAGAGGAAAAACAAGATCCAATGCAATCGATGTCCCGTCTTTATCTTTGCCCGGGGAACTTCTCCTCAATTAAATCTCTCCTATAATTCCGGGGACGGAAAGAAAGTATCATAAATATCTGAATAAAATTGGAAATTCATGAGCTAAAGATTTAGAATTCCTATTGTAACGTTATTATATTTTTATTTAAGGGACCCTGTGAAACACATAAATATTAATGAAATGGATACGGAAAAGATTGATTATTTGAGAAAAACAATTCTACTGAAGATTTACAATATTTTCGGTGTTTTTATTTCTTCAACATTCATCATTCTTTATACCTTTTTGGGCTTATCTATTCTTATATATTTTGCAATATTCAGCCTTATTATATTCATGATTAATTTTATCCTTCTTAAAAAGAAGAAGCATTTTCTGGTTGTGCAGTTTTCAGTTTTCACTATTATCTTATGCTCGGTTGTCGATTCGTATTTTATTGGCTGGAACAGTTATTTCTGGCTTTTTATCATTCCTCAGGCAATAACCATTATACATTCGTTCACATTAAAAAAAATGAGATGGAAGGTATTTGAAGTTTTTATTATAGCTGCTTTATTGATACTATTACTGGTATTCACCAGAAACGGATTCCGCATTTACTCCATTGATCCCAAAATTTTCGATTTTCTGGTTATTTTTAATTTTACAGGCAGTTTAATTCCTCTCTTAATTATGGAATCTTTTAATTTTTATGAAAGTTATGCACTAAGAAAAAGGCTTTTAACTATGTCAGAGATAGATGCTCTGACAGGTGCATACAACAGGCGGTTTTTCAATAAATATCTGGATATTGAAATAAAACGTTATTCAGGCCAGAAAAAATACGGAAATGAAATAAAATTCAATTTTGCCATCGCAATGATAGATATTGACAATTTTAAAATAATAAATGACACCTACGGACATTTTGCCGGTGATAAAGTACTGACTGAAATAGCCCATATAATAAAATCCATTTTATTCGAAAGAGACGTATTTTGCCGTTACGGGGGAGAGGAATTCGTTATTCTCTTTACCGGTACATCGAAATCAGGTGCAGGAATCGCCGTGGAGAAAATCAGAAAAACAATAGATGATTATCCTTTTTTCATTAACGAAGATTCACAGTCGAAAAATATTACAGTAAGTATCGGATTTGCAATATATGATGAAGAATCCGATTTATATAAACTCATTAATCTTGCTGATAAAAGAATGTATAAGGCTAAAAGAACAGGGAAAAACAGGGTAGTCGGAATATAAGTCGGTAACAGAGCATCCTCCCTGATGTCAGACCCTCTATCGCCAGGTCCCGTTTTCCCCTTAATCAATCCAGGGACGTGCCTGTTTGATCGCAAGGAGACCCTCACTAGTTACTTTAAATTCAAGATCCATCGCAAAATCATAATAATCCCAAATATGAACTTTCGAGTAGAGCTGAGCAAAATGCTGATGGATAATTTCCATGGCATCGGTCATTTGATTAATATATGTTGAATTCAAAAGGTACTCACCCTCCGGGATCTTATTTGATCTGCTTACATAGACGATCTCATACATATCAAGAGGATTGACTTTCATCGTAATAAAAGCCTCCGGTATCGAGCGCTCATCGGGATTGGTTACCAGATCTTCTCCCAGCTGTGCGTTCACATAAAAACCGGTAACGTAGGGGTCATAGATATTTTTGGTCACACTCACCCCATTGACCAGTTCATTCTCATAATTTGGGTGGACCAGCACTCCCATGGCCGCCGTAAAATGATCAATCCGGTAAAATTCTCTCTCTTCAAATGCTCTAAAGGTCCATAAACTCGCCCAAATTTCCTTGATGGTTTTTGTAATATGCCCTTCATCGGGATGATGGGTTTTCGAATCATAAAGACCGGCGCCGCTGAATCCTTCAAGATCCTCATTATTCGTACTTGATCTGCATCTCAAGGATGTTCCTTCCGGAAATGACTTATGCATAATATCCAATGTATCAGCTATTCCGGAAGACACCGGGGCATCCTTAATCATTTTCCTGAAGCTCTTTAATGCATCCTCACGATATTCAGGATCATTTTGAAATTCTTCCGCTGCAATCATGTCCCGGGCATATTGATAAAACTGGTTCTCCTCCATGAATCTGTCGTAGAAATAAAAAGGAACGGCATAACCTTTGGGAACCATTCCGTCTGGCAAAATCTTTAAGAGCTCCGCTACATTCGAAGCCTTGGCGCCGACACTGACACTATCGTAAAAATCGATATTATAGAGAGATTTAATCTCCCGGACACTCAAATCTCTCGGGGGATATTGGGTTTCACCTGGCCGTATTTCTGCCAGATAATTGATATATTCTTCATAACTGGCGTGCCTTAGTTCAAATCCATTGCTATCAGTCTTGAAATAGACATATTCCCCAAGATATTGCATTATATCAGGATTATCCAGCCCACCTTTTATGTAGATATTGGGAGTATTATTCTGCTTTGCCTTTACATTAATATGGGAAAGAGGTGTCTGGGGGAGAGTAGTAATCATCCCGCCGACATGACTTATATCATTAGGTATAGTATCCAGAATAACGATGTCCCGTACGGTTAATGGCCGCGGATCATCACCATAAACCCTCAAAATCCCGATCCCCTCGCCTGCGTTTAATGTGGTAAAGGTGACATTTTTATAAAGATCTTCGGTTTCCAGAATAGGAATACCGCTGGCAGTATAGGCGTCCAATTCATCCTGCAATCCGAATTCCTGGACCGGACCCACAGGCTGATAATATAAATTGTCCGGGTTCAGGAAGGCTGCTTTGCAGGTAATCATCTGGTACGCAAGCTCAACATCTATAAACCGTATATGGTAGGTCGGGCAGAATTCCAATGAATAGATCCCGGTTTTAACCCCATCAACCTCATAATTTTTATAAAATATAATGGTTCCCCCGATGTTCTGCTTATTCGTATTAAAATAAGTGACACTACAGAATTCCTCATATGTCTGTGTATTCATCAGGACATTAACCGTAAAATCGTAGTGGATTAGATTGCGTGCGGCATTCATAAAATAGAGAGTCGGGTTGTTCCGGATATCCATAATGACAAATTTCACCTCTATGATGCTGTCATCAGTCTCGCTGATTTGATTTGAAAACAAATCATAATCTGCTCTGTTTCGTAGAAAAAAAGAATAGTCCTGATTTTCATGAACCTCCTGATTAAGGGGAACCCCTGAACAGGGAAGGCCCGTACATTGACAATCGATAAAAATCAGTCCCACATACATCCTGGCTATGAGAAGCGCGTCGATGATATCAACTTCATTATTACAGTCTACATCCGCGAATGTTGTATTGATACTCGTATTAATCCCGACATAATATTGTGCAATCAAGAGTGCGTCGACTATGTCCGCATAGCTGTCATCATTAACATCTCCGCAGACCATTGTCCCCTGGGAATACAGCAGGACCGTGATACACAGGAAGAATATAATCCATAAATACTTTTTCATTTCTTGCCTCCACATTTTGATGTATCATCACAAGCAGCCTCGAATGTAGCAGCCAAACATTCGTGATTTTTATTACCACAGATATGTTGCAAAAACCATACCAAACCCGTAATGCAGTATTTTCTTTTAAAATAAGAAAATAGGAAATAATATTTTCTGCTTTTC
>JAFGRV010000570.1 GCA_016934975.1 Spirochaetales bacterium
GTCGATTGAAATATTTTTTTCATCAAGAGATTTTAAAATATTTATAGAGTGGCGTTGCCATGTCTTTTTTTTATCAGATTTAATAACAACCTTTGAACCGGGCTCCCTCTCTTTTAAGAAACCGATGATACATTTTATACCGGCGGAATTTATATATTCCAGATTTGTTATATCAAGTATAAATAAATCATGCAGGTGAGAGATTACTGTATTAAAAAATGATTGGAGATATAGTGCAGGGTTATCTTGATCAATATCACCTTCTATAACAACTCTATTGCCATGAGCAGAAATTGTTGCTCCATTAAATGTTTGTTTTGGAATACTAAATTCCATACGTTTCTCCTTGATTTTTTGGTATTATTGACATTTTATTCTTAACACATAATACCAACGAACTGTTATCGTTATCGAAATGTTCAGTTCCTTCCATAAGTGATGTGATATCCGGATCAATCTCATAAGCCAGTTCCGACTGCCCCTCATAACGAATTCTGGCGAGTCCGAGTTGACTGAATTTGTTATCTTTGGCATTGACAATACGTACCATCATTTTCATATATGCTTCTGTTGCCGAACCCTCACTTATAATTTCAAAAATCTTTTTGAAATTATTAAAATTTTCTTTATTGGTGATATTTCGAATGCTTAATTCGATTTCGGATTTTTTCTCACCCTGTTTTAAAATAATGCTGGCCATCCCTCCCGTAGAATACCGACAAACATTTTCAAGAAGTTCTGTAGCAACAAGGGCAACACGATAAGCTTCATCATGATTGGTAATTTGTTTTGACAGGATGGAAATAATAAATTTTCTAATACTTACTATACTTCCCCATTTCGGATTAAATTGTAATTTAAAATTGAACAATTCGGTATCCTTTCACTAAAATATAGCTTTTCCCAGATTAACTTTCAATAGTTTTATTTTAATATTATTATAATCAATAATTTAAAATAATTCTGTTTCTCTTCTTTAAGCGATTCTACGAACAATAACCAGAGACATATCATCTTTCGGATCCCCATCATTCCATGCTTTTACATCCTCAAAAATCGCATCCTGCATCGTTTCAACATCTTTTTCCGCGTGCCTGGCGATTATATTCATGAATCCCTCAGTGTCGAGGAGCTTTTTCTGTTTGTTAAAAACTTCAGTTAATCCATCTGTGTATAATATTAAAATATCACCAATCCCTATATTCAATTCTTCATTCTTTATTTCATTACGGATATCAGGCTTAAGATTTAACCATGTACCTGCCGTTTCTATCTGCTCACAAGTTTTTGTCTGCTGTCTATAAACCAGCAGATCCAGGTGTGATCCCGCATATTGAAATTGACCGTTTCCCAGATATTTCATTGTTGTAAAGGTCATATAAAGGCTTTCGTCCATCCGGTCATAGACATTTTTATATAACACATTGTTTATTTTCATAATAATATCCCCGGCAGTTGCAGTGAAATTGGATGTAATAGTTGTATGTGCGGTTTGTGCCATCATCATGATTAATCCTGCCGTTACCCCATGTCCGGAAACATCACCGATTCCCAACCAGAGTGTTCCGTTCCGGTCAAGACTGATATCATAGTAATCGCCGCCGACTTCTGCCGCAGTTATCATTCGTGCGGCAATCCGGAAATCAGGATGAATCGTTCGTATATTTTCCGGCAGTAAGGCCAGCTGGATATGCCTGGCTACCTCCATTTCCGTGGATATCCGCAGGTTCTCATCTTTTAGCTGTTCAATAAGACTTAAGATTTTTTTATTGGCAGATTCAAGCTCCTGAGATTGTTCTTTTAGCCGTTTAAGCATTAAAGCGCCTTGAAGGGAACTCCCGACGAGCATTGTAAAAAAAGAATAGAAATTTACATCTTCTTTACTGTCATCCATAAGCCAAAAACCAATCTGTTCCTTTTGAAAGTAAATCGGAAGTACTATAAATCGAAATGAATCATCAACCTTGAGAATATTTTCCGGAACCAAATTCCGGGTAGGAAATACAAGTCCTTCCGGCGGAAGGTTCAGCCGCCCGGACTCATCAATGGCAAGATAAAGCCTGGAGAACTCAGGTATTTTTTGAGGAAATGTAAAGGGCGGCGGATTTTCGTAAAGTGACAGGTAACATCTATGTACTCCGAATTTCGAGAGTTGACGTTCAAGAGTGTCTATTGATTCCGAAATACCCAATGTGGATGCTATCTCCGTTGCTATGGAGATAAGATGTCTTATATCCACTGAGTTTTGGATAAAATCGTAAACAGCCATTTCGAGTATTAATTTTACTTTATCAGGTAAAATAATCATTTCTTCATTATTTTTACCTTGCGAGTTCTGTAGTTCGGGATGATTAAGGAGAGAAAGTATGTGACTACATACGATAAGGTCTTTTGTGTGGAGTTCCGCATTAGAAATCTTTTCGCTCAGGTTATGAAAAAATTTATTAGGTTCCGAATGGAGTGACATTAAAACATCTTTCGGTAGATAAACCGAATAGTCTGATTCGGTATCGCTGCTATCCGGACAACCGCAAGATTGACGTTTCACGAATGTTGCCGGAATTCTTAAAACTGCAGGAACCTGTTCACCCTTAAGCAGAGAGATGAGTAATTCGGCTGCTTGTTTTCCCATTTCATAAAAGGATAGATGGACCGTACTTATTGACGGATTAGTAAATTGTACTTGTATAATATCGTCGAATCCGACAATCGCAATGTCTTCCGGAACCCGGTAACCCCGTATCTGTAATTCTTTGAGAGCTCCGGTAGCCATGTAATCATTTGCAGTGACAATAGCCTGGACATCTTTACCGGGTAATTTTTTTCTGTCATCTATGAGAATGGATATTGCTTTCTGTCCGGTAGAAACCTGAAAATTTCCGGGCAGGATAAGTTCTTCATCGATGGGCAGACCATGATCGTTGAGAGTCTCTGTAAATGCATCGTATCGTTCTTTGGCATCAGGATGATTCATCGGACCGCAGATATAAGCAATTTTAGTATGACCATGTATATCGATAAGATGTGATACCGACTCTGATATACCGTGTTTATTATCAATAATAACACTGGGAAGTCCTTCGATAATCATTCCGGCGCTGACAGTCGGTATTGGGTTATAACTATGGCAGAGTGACGTGAACTCTTTGTGTGATATAAAAGCTCCAAGTATATTGGATGAAATAATGAGACCATCGATATTTTTATCATGAGGAAGATCATACAGAATATTGGCTTGAATTTGATAGTTGAGAGGTGATTTCATTGCATCACAGACAATATAAAAGACATTGATCCCGTGTTTTGTTCCAATTTCCTTTACAGCTTTAAAATAAGCAACCGGGATCTCATAGTATAATTCATCGATTAATATTCCGATAGTCAGGTTTTTTGTTGATTTTTTATACCCGGGATGTATCTTTGTATCCACATAATAAGTATAGAATAAAACTGAATTGTTGACAAATAAAAGGTGTAAATAATAAATTATAACGAATTCATAGGTTTCATTTTATACCGAAACTCCGGAATTGGCAAAAAATTATTGAGGATTCCATAATTGATTTTCTCATTAAAATGGTTTATAAAAGAGATATGTCTCCCGAAGAAATCCTGAATATTAATGGCAATTTTAAAAAATCCCCTCTTCTTGGGGTTATAAAAAAATTGCACAAAGCCTTTTCCGAAAAAAACATACCATATGCCGTGGTCGGTGGAATGGCGGTTATCCGGAACGGGGGATTTCGGACTACCCATGATATCGATATCCTCACAACTCGGACCGGATGGGCGGAGGTTCGAAAAAGCCTGGAAGGAGAATTTAAAACTCAGGCCGATTCTGCGGAAGACAAAATTTCAGGTATTCCTGTTGATGTGCTTTTCCCTGGTGAGGATTGGGACATGGTGATTCCCCTTCCCGGACCCGATACGGTCTGTGAGTTTGATGAGGAATTGGGGGCTTATTTCATTTCTTTAAAGAAATTGATCGAATTGAAGACCGCGGTTTACCTGGGGAAGGTGAAGGAGGACGGACCGGAACTGGCAGCTAAAGATATGGCGGATGTGGTGATGCTACTATCGAATAACCTGGATACCTTGACTCCCGGTGATTTTGAGGGGTATCATCCGGAGATTAAGATTGTGGTTCAAAAGGTTTACGGGAAACTGGTTGGGCGTAAGAAAAAAAAATGAACTTTAATAATTAAAAAGTGCGAAATATCACGACCGGTGCACAAAAAGGATTAAACAGGCATGAAATTACCACCGGATTGGGAAGAGTTTCTGTTTCCCCCAGGGGAACCTGGAGGGAGGAACGTGAAAGATTTTTACAAATCCCTGCGGTTCTTCCTGAAAGAATTTAACACCATTATTCCCGCTAAAAAACAGATATTTAACGTATTCACCTTTATAAAGCCCTCCAAAGTGAAGGTCGTCCTTTTCGGTGAAGATCCCTACCCCCGGATCACTTCCGCCTGTGGAATAGCCTTCCGGGATATGGAAGTAAATACCTGGGATGCCAGAACCCGGGGAAGCAGCCTCAAAAATATTTTGAAAGGCTTGCTGATATATAAAGGGCTGGCCACTTACAACACCCCCATCGCCGAATGCAGGATTATTGCAGGGGAACAGGGGATAAAATCTCCCCCTGAGCTTTTTGATTACTGGTTGAAAAAGGGTATTCTCCTGGTGAACACATCACTTACGTACACCACCGGTGTTGATAAGAAAAGACATTTCTCTTTCTGGGAAGAGTTTCAGAAAAATTTAATAGAAAAAATAAACCGCAGACAAGGCCGGAGCCCCTATTTTATCCTCTGGGGAGGCAAGGCACAAAAATGGGGAAAAATAATTGCGGATTCCATTGATGATAAGGAAAAGATTATTTGCCAGGGGCATCCCGCCTTTATTCATCAGTTCCTGGACAAAGAGAATCCCTCTTTTTCTCCTTTTTTTGAACTGAGCGAAAAAACAGGAATAGTGTGGTATTGATTGCCTGCACAATAAGCGAAAATTTATAACATATTATCAAACAATGGGAGATTTTATTCCTTTGTTACCCAACAGCACCGTTCCCACCCGGCAAAGGGATCTCCTTCCAAGGCCATTGTCTCTGCCAGACATCCTCCTCCGCATAGTTCAAGATGCTCACAACTTTTACATATACCGCCGCGGTCCTGCCGCAATACAAACCGCCGGTAAAGGGGTGTCTGTGCAATTGTCTCAAAGGTTTCAGTTAATAGGTTTCCCAGGGGCATTTTTAAACGAATGCAGGGGAGGAGATCTCCCGAGACTGAAATACCATGAATAAGCCGGCATGCCTGGCATCCCACACCCCACTCCAGATAATCTCGTTCTTCCCTGGTTAATGGTTTGTAAGGAAAGGGAACAAGATCGAATATCTCGAAAAGTGGTATGTGAGTTCCTTTGCCTGTCTTTAATTTTTCGAAAATATGCTGATAACGGTCGAAATAAAGCTGATGATATTGCTTTCGGTTCATCATCGAGTCGTCCGTAAGAGTGCGGCCGCCCCGGTGGAGTGGACGATGAAAGTAGAGAAAACCCTCCTTTTCCGCCCACTTTCTCAGTTTAGTCACTTCTTTATAATTATGCCGGGTTGCCACTGACTCTACCATGGTAAGCAGCCCTGCTGCTTTTGCATTGTGAATACCCCGGAGAGCCTCGGCGTGGCTCCCTTTTCCTCTCGCTGCATCGTGAATATCCGGGGTGAGACTATCTAATGTTATAATTACTGTGGAAACCTCTGCATCTTTTAACCTTTGGGCCATTTCAGGTGTAATGAACGATCCGTTCGATGCCATGGTGCAAAGCATTCCTTCTTCCCGGGCAGCGCCAATCAACTCGAAGATGTCTTCTCGTAGAAGGGGTTCTCCTCCGGACCAGAGCATCACAAAGCGGCGGTTTAGCTTTTTTGCCGAAGCTCCCAAAGAGTGTACTATTGAAAGTGCCGCTTTTGTCGAAAGTTCGTCCTGTGACGCCGTTCCGGCGTTCTCAAAACAGTACCGGCACCGCAGATTACATTTTTGGGTAACAGCCCACTCAAACCAGGTGACATCGGGATGAAATACCTGTTCCACCTGATCCCATGCAATATTGGTTGATAGCGCTTTCATTTTATTCAGCCTTTTTTCCGATAGATAACTCGCCATATCGATACCGACCTTTAAGGCGTTTTCAAATAGGGACTCCTTAAACATTTCAGGTGTCTCTTTCAGATAGGCATTGACCAAATCACACTCCTCTACCTGTGTGGCACCTCGATTTTTAGCTATATCCTCTGCAGTCTCCGTTACTGCGGCACGGGCTGACTTTCGAAACAATACCGGGGTCATTTTTATAATCGCCTCGAATTGTTCAATTAATCTTGGGTTCCATGTAATACTATCTGTAGAGTCTTGTTTGTTTTTTTTGCCTTGCTTAAAAAAATCAAACATATGTTTGCTCCTTTTCCGTTACTTTTTCGCGTCTCAATTATTGGTAGTTTCCCGGGTATTGCTTTTGGGATAAGCCGATTTTTACTATAGGGCCTTAAAAATCAAAAATTCAACAAGCCACCCCAGAGGAGGCGGCTTGTCCGGTTAATGAACATTTCTATAAAAAAGGAACATCCATTGCATCGAGAATGACCATGCTCATTTTTATTAATATGTAAATAAGATATTTGTTGTAGACAACCCGTTGGTTCCTCCGTAAATCAAATGAGCAGTACCTGCATTCGAGCCTTCCAGGTTATCCAGGGGCATCCCCAGGAAAACATCCGTATAATTACCCGTGTTAAAATAACCGGTGGCAATGGTCCAACCGAAGGTTGTATAAGATCGTAGAGAACCGTAAATGCCGCTGGTATTCCGGCTTATCAGCTGTGCTCCTGTTGAAGTCAGACCCGAGGAGGAGCCCAGGATTGTATTAATACAACCGGCATCGTAATAATTCGTACCGGAGCTGGATAAATCTTCCAGAGGAACACCAATAATGATATCATCATAACCATCATTATTGATATCTCCGGCCCCGATACTGGTACCGAATCTGTCAAAAGCCTCGCTTCCTCCTGGTATTCCGTCAGAACTCTGGGCCCAGAGTTGATCTGTTGCAGTGATGCCATTGGCATTGGAATAGAGTACAGCTACATATCCGCTTTCATCATTTTCTCCGGGGATCCCGATAGCCAAATCATCATTGTACTGGCCATCAAAATTACCGGTAGCCAGGGAGGCACCGAAGAGATCTCCCAATTCACATCCTCCCTGTATCCCGGATGTGTCCTGGTGCCATACCTCTGTTCGTGATGGTGTCGTCCCCAGAACTATACTGGAGGTTCCATATACAATAAAAACAGAACCGGCAGTACGGTTATTGATAACATTACCAGGTGCTCCGATGGCCAAATCAGCATAATTATCATTATCAAAATAACCGAAAGCCAGGGCAATTCCGAATTTCGTATAGGCATTGTAGGTCGAGATCAAGGCGCTATCTTCAATGACGATATCATCATAAAGGACAAATCCTAATCCTGCCGCTAAACCGGGACCAAGACCTACATTGTCCCGCCCCTGGACAATCATGACAGAACCATGATTATCATATTTCGCTTGCCCTATAGCCAGATCATCCACACCATCACCGTTCATATCTCCTACAGCCAGGGATATTCCGAAGTCCCAACCGGGAACATCTTGGTATCCACCTGAACCGGGCGTAATCAAGGTATAGTTTGCGGAGGATAACCCGCTGTGATCACTCTTGGCATACAGGACAATAACCGCACCCTTAGAATAGAACAAACCGGGAGCAGCAATGGCAAGATCGTCAATGCCATCATTATTGAAGTCTCCGACAGCCAGAGAAGTGCCGAAGTGGGCCAGACTGGTTCCTGTAGTGGAACCCAGGATTTTTGATGGATACCAGGCTTGCTTTTTGCCGTAATAATCAACAATCTGGACAACCCCATCTTCATATGTTGAAGTGGTTCCTTTTCCTGGAGCACCGATTGCATTGTCGCCTTTTCCATCGCCATTGAAATCACCGATAGCCACCGCTTCTCCATAGAGATCCCCGGCCTCCGGATACGCATTCAACGCTCTACTTGCCGGAATCCCATCCTCTGCATCCTGCACAGGGTCATTGGGTCCAGGCAGGTCCAGCCGGCAACCTGAAATGATCGTAAGCATGATGATCAATGTGATTACTTCTTTTTTCATTTGAATCTCCTTGTTTAATTTTATTTATAATAATTTTGAAAATCAAAAGATAACACATGCTGTTCTTATACTCAAGAAAAACTTGAAGAAGAAGAAATTGCGATGTAAGTCCTTTCCCGGCGCTTGGGGTCACCCGGTCGTGCAGGCCTATGGGTAGGCTCGGTGGAATTCCAATAATGATAGTAAAACTTATAATTTCATATAAGACATTTCGATTAAAAAATTGCATGAAACCGCCGTTATTTTGTGCAGTTATTGCCCGACAAAAAGTAATGCAAACTCCAGTGATAATTATAACGAACAAAAGTAATTGCAACCCTGCTTCGCTATTTCCGATAAGGGCAATAATTGGGTAAGCTTTTCTATTATTTTCCAATATTTAAAGAGATTTTTGAATTCCCGCCCGCTATATTCCACTACTACTGTTAATTCTTTACCGCAGATGGGGCAAGTAAAGTGATGACCAATTTCCTCTACTTTCGCTTCTATTTCCCCAAACAGTTTCTTCTTCAACTCCAGGGTTTCCTTGCATAATAAATCCTTTTTCTAAGTATTTTCCTTACGGGTGTATGTCCGGTAGTAAAAAGGTTCATACCCCCGTAAGGTTGTTTCTCAGATGTCCGGTTCGGGAACCGGGCATCTGTCCTTATTTACGAACAAAGCAAAATAAGAATTGCAATATTCTTAAATATCAGAGGATTTTTTTAAAAACATTTTGTGTGAAATTATAACTTTAGCTATCATTCATTCACTACTGGCTACCACCATTACAGCTAACCGCCACAGCTGCTACTCACGTTTGCATAACTGCCCGAACCAGAAACTGATACACCTGACTCACAACAACCTGACTTAACACTGCAGTTAGTCCCGTTTTCTATCCAAATACCAACATCAGAACATTCACGAATTTCTGCATAGTTCAAATGGCAATTTACAGTAGGTCCTGATTGAACGATGAAAAATCCCCTGCCACAACGATCTGCATAAAGCACGTCAGTAGTAATGTTATTACACGCGTTTGCATATCGCAAACCGGCATAACCGCCTCCCCAGCAACAGTTGTATGCATCTACAGTTTCAACAGTACCATTATAGGATTGATTAAACAATACACCACATTCACCACAGTTTCTGGCAGTAACAGTTCCTTCTATAGTAAATCCGTCAATGCTGTAAGTCTCAAGACCGTGAGACCCGCAATTTTCAAAATA
>JAFGRV010000076.1 GCA_016934975.1 Spirochaetales bacterium
ATTCAGTAAATTCGATTTAAAAAAACACTCTCCATCCCGGTCTTCGGAAACCGGACATTATCATACCAGTCGATGACAAGCTCCGGGAGGTAAGGCGGTCTGCCGAGCAGCTTTTATGAAAAAGTATATGTTACCCCGGTCAATTCTTCGGATAATTCCCAGAGCCGTTCTGCGTCACCGGTATTATATGACGCTTTGCCGGATGTACTTTTCACAGGATAACCGTGTAATTCCAGCCACCCCCCGGGACCGTAATAATTCCCGCCTTCTGCTTCCGGGGAAGTGGCTGCATAGAGTGCCGGCAGGGCACCCATAGCCGGTTTTTGGGCAAGAAATTTATTCAGAAATCGCACTACGGGCCAATGATCCTGAAGATTCGTCGCAGTCCAGCCCGGATGAACCGCAGAAGCGATAGTATCCACACCGGCTTTTTTAAAACGCCTCTGGAGTTCGTAGGTGAAGAGGATGTTTGCGAGTTTGCTGTACCCATAGGCGACCTGCGGATCATATTTTTTTTCCGCATTCAGATTATCAAAATCCATTTTCACAAATAAGTGGGCTAGGCTGCTCACCGTAACCACCCTGGCCCGAGGTGTTTTAATGAGAAGATCAAGGAGGAGTCCGGTAAGGGTAAAATGTCCCAGGTGATTGGTGCCGAATTGCGATTCAAATCCCTCGGCAGTTTTTCCATAAGGAGGCGCCATAATCCCGGCATTATTAATGAGGATATCAAGTCTGTCATAGTGTTGACGGAACTCTTTTACAAATCCGCGAACAAGGGACAGATCCGAGAGATCCAGGGGTAGAAGTCTGATCTCCGCATCAGGATACTTCTGTTTGATCTGCTCCAGGGCCCCCTCCCCTTTTTCCCGGTTCCGGCAGGCAAGGATCACTTTTGCCTTTTTAGACGCCAGTGCCAGAGCCATTTCATAGCCGATACCGCTGTTTGCCCCGGTCACGACAGCAGCTTTCCCGGTGAGGTCATCTATATTTTCAATTGTCCATTTTGTTTTCATGATTTTCTCCTCAAGTAAATATGTTTTCAATTATTATATTATTTCTCAGTTTATGATACAATTCCCTCGTTATCTGAATATCATATAAAGAATCATGGATTTTGCTCCCATCAACCTTAATACCGCAATAATCAGCAACCGTCGCCAGTTGAAAATTATCGAGAACATGGCGCTTTTTTGCGAGTATAAATGCCCAGATGGGCATCACATCAATGGAGGGACTCCAAAACCAGGATCCGAAAAAATTATCTTTACATTTATAAAACCAGGAACGAAGAAAAGGAAAATCAAAGGCCTGGGAATTGTATCCGATAAAGTTAAATTTATCTTTTTTATCAAACTTTTCTATATATTTTGAAAGCAGACTCATTAAAGTCTTGTGAACCCCAAGAGGATCCTGATATTTACTATCATGCTCCAATTCCTGCTTTGTACGTCTATTTACTTCCAAAGCCTTTTCATCAATCTTATCCCCGGGAAACGGTTTGATATGAAAATCGAAGGTATCTTTTATTTCATCATCAATCTCTATGATGCCGGATAACTGAATGATCCCGTTTTCAACAGGATTCAGTCCCGTTGTTTCAAGGTCTATGAATAGGTTTTTCATCAAAATAACCACCTATAACCGAGCTATCAACAGATACGTGTTGTAAAATCATAGGTTATTATATTCTTATTTGTTCATTTATACAACCTAGGTTTGTTTTATAGCGGTAATTCTCAAAATGGAAAACGCCGGTTTTTAAATCAGGTCCTTTCGGATTATGTAATATAAAAATCGCTATACCAATTCTCCGGTTTATCATATAATAGGAAAATGGTATGATAAACGTCATAAAACGTTAAAAGCTTTTACAAAGGCGTAAATTTCCCTTTAAAAAGGACACGATGACATAGATGAGCGAAGAACAAATCAATAACCCCCTTCACGGGATCACCCTGGAGAAAATTTTAAAGAGTCTGGTTGAGTATTGGGGTTGGGAGGAATTGGGTATGCGCATCCGTATCCGGTGTTTTGACAATAATCCCTCGATAAAATCCAGCCTCAAATTCTTACGGAATACCCCCTGGGCTCGGAAAAAGGTGGAGGATTTTTATCTCTATACCGAAAGAAAAAGGAACCCGGGTTAATAATGAAATATTTTCTTTGTCCGGTTATTTTCTTCATGTTGATGGTCTCCTGCTCCACCGTGGTCAAACCTGTCACTCCTCCTCTCATCTCCGAACCGGTTCTCATTATGGGCCGGGGAAATATCCCGGTAAATTCCCTCGCTTTTTTTCTCATCAAACAGAATCCCAAACTGAACCTCTTTTATGCTGCCGGGATCGCCCGGATCTACACCGAAGAAGCCGCTTTAGAGGGTGTAAACGGGGATGTGGCGTTCTCCCAGATGTGTCTTGAGACCGGATATCTTAAATTTGGGGGAACCGTCACCCCGGATCAAAACAATTTCTGCGGATTAGGGACTGTTTCCGGGGATGTACCGGGGGAACGGTTCGAGACGATCCGGGATGGAATCAGGGCGCATATTCAGCATTTAAAAGCTTATGGTTCCACCCTCGATCTCGTAAATCCGTGCATCGACAGACGTTTTCACTATGTAAAAAGAGGAATCGCCCCCACGATTTTCGACCTCGCCGGGCGCTGGGCGGCAAACCCGGAATACGGCGGAATATTAAAGAGTATTTTAGAGCGGCTGTATGATTATGATAAAAGTGTGCGCCATATCACCCTTCCACGGCAAGGACCCGGGTCCATTCTTATTTTTGTAGTTCCACATTGAGAATTGCTGGTCATCATATGGTAATAACTCTTCATGGAATTAACCCTGTTGTACAACTACGCCATTGGTATTTTTTGTGGCATCTACAGACTCATCCACATGCGGGTCGGAGGTTGTATAGATTCAATGTTCCCCCGCAGATGGGAATGTAATCCGAAAAAGGGTATTACCGGGAACACTTTCCACATCCACCTTCCCCCCGAATTTATTCACAAGGTCGTATACAATGGCCAGACCAAGACCGGTTCCCTGGCCAAAGGGTTTTGTTGTAAAAAATGGCTCAAAAATTTTCCTGATATTTTCTTTTGATATCCCGGGACCGGTATCCTGTATTGATAATACTGTGCTGTTATCAGAATTTTCATACAGAGAAATTGTGATCGTTCCCCCCTCCGGTTTGCACGCATCAATTGCATTCGTTATCAGGTTTGTTACAATCTGACCGAACATCGGCGGATTCCCAAAGAGAAAAACCTTGTCCTCCATATTATTCACAATTGTACAATGATTTATTTTAAAAAGATGTTCCATGACGATCAATGTATCATCCACAATGTCACAGGCGTTGAATAATTGGTCCGCCACCGTTGAATAGGGATTTACCTGTGACTTTATTCCTTTGATGAATCTCACACTCGTTTCCGCGGCCTTCATGGCAGTTGAGATGTTATTGATCATTTCAACCGCGATTTCCTGGTGATCCTGTGCAGTAACTCCGGTATTGTTGATTGATTTTTTATATTCCTCTGCAAGGAAACCAAGTTCCTGTAGTGCAGCCATTACGGCTGCCAGGGGCGTATTCATTTCATGTGCAATACCGGCGGAAAGACGGCCGAGTGATGCCATATTTTCGGAGGCAATGAGAATCTGCTGGTTTCTTTTCAGTTCACTATATGATTGGGCAAGTTGTTCGTTGGATATGGTGAGTTCCTGCATCTGATCCTCGATTTTTTTCACCAGGAAAACCCCCTTTAAGGCACTGCTCAATTGACTGCGGAATCCCTCGAAGGTGTGCATATTCCCTGGAATATTATCAAACATGAGAAGTCCGATCTGGGTATCCTGAAAATAAAGGGGATTCACACTGAGGGTGAGTTTTGTTTCCGGCCAGATTTTGTCAGGCAGGATGTCCCGGGTTTTATAAAGAATCCCATCCGGTCCAAGATTGATTCTCCCACTGTCGTTATGGGCGAGAATGAGTCTGGACAATTCGGGGGCTGCCTCGGGATAAATATATTTTTGCGGTTCCCGGAAGAGAGAAACGTAAAATCGTGTAATTCCCAGATCCGGGAAGTTGCGTACAAGAAGATCGAGCAACTGTTCAAGATCAAAGGTTGTAATGAGTTGTAGTCCGAGGGTGCGTTCCATTAGACTCTGGCGTTCCTCTAAGCTTCTCCGATTCGCCTGTAATCTACTTGCTGCATTACTCACCATGATCCTTCCCTTGTGACAGAGAATGTTCATATACCGAGTCCCGGCTCCATCCAACAATCCAGTGGCATATGTATGCAATATTGATATCACATTCTGCCAATCAAGGATATCATCTCTTGCTTCTCCTGATATGGCAAGTGCTTTTTCAAGACTCGAGAGGAAGAGTAACTCTCTATCCTCTCTATTTTTATCAATAATGCTGGAAAGCATGGTTTCGCACAAAGCACGTATCTGTCTGTTCCCTGTTTCATGAAGGGTTTTCATCATGTCATCGATTATCGTCTTCCGGTCTGTAGTCATCCGGAGACCTGATACGGAAATCCCGGGTACATTCTTTATGCTTTCTTCCATACAGCCGCATGACCGTGCAATAATGAGTTTCGGTTCAACTATCCGCTTTTCCGGCACCGGCTTACCCTGGATCATGTCAATAAGAGTTTCCACTCCCAGTACTCCAAGCTCAACCCAGCATGGGTCTACTGTGGTGAGTGGAGTGTATATCATCCTTCCTCCATATGAATAATCAAACCCCACCACGGCTATGTCACTGGGAACCGAATACCCCAGCTTTGAACAATGTCTGATTACCCATTCTGCTATGGGATCACAGAGTCCGACAATAGCCTCAAGGCCACGGGGAATAATTTTTTCGAGCCAGATAGAGAGGGCTTCATCCATGGATAATCCGTTTACCGGTGACTCCCAGATGCGAAAGGGAACAACAAAGGAGGGATCGATTGGAAGAGAATGAACTTCCATGGACTCGCAATATGCTTTGTACCTTCCCTGAAATACGACGTGCTTTTCATGCTCCATATATCCGACAAAACCTATTTTCGAATAGCCGTGTACCTCTATCAGGTGATCGACGACCATCCGCATTCCCTCGAAATTCCCATAGTTAATCGAGGGATAACCGGGTTGCGCCCCCAGGATTGTGACTAAAGGTGTTCCAAAGGCAGTGCAAAAGGCTTCACTTTCCTCGATACTCAGATTTTCGAAAAGATTCCCCTTCCATATAATATGTCCGTCGATTTTTCCGCTTTTTGCCAGATCATATATGATATTCTCCTGCCGGTAATACCCGAGTGGCGTCCGGATCTCGTTACCATGGAAAGAGATGAGGTTTGCGTTGTATGTACCGGCTGTTTTTAGAGCACCTATCCACGGATCGAATGACCAGTGATAGTTACATATATCGTTTATATAGGCTATAGTGAGGCCTTTCTCCTGTCCGGGATGGATCATACCCCGGCACCCTTACTATACTTCATTATTAAAAATACTCCCTGTTAAGCATAAGGTCTTACTTTGATTAATTCAATGGGGACAAAAATCACAAAATAAGGCCACGAGATTATCTATTACTATTATAGTTTATATAAAATTTTATACAAATTTTTAATCCGGATTATTCTCTTGTTTATGCTTCTTTTGTTGTTCTCACAAATGATAAGGATATCTTATGACGCGGCTTCCTTTGATTTTTTAACAATCCCGGGGGACATTGATGTCAGAATCGACAGGGTGAGGGATCAGCCGGATAAGGCTACTCATAGGGCGTAAATTTTATCCAGTCGATAAGATAAACGCATTCAACATCTTCCTGCGGGGGCCCAAGGATCCAGTTTTCACTGGACCAGACATTAAGTTTCAGCTGATATGGCGCGGTGATGGCAATAGGATTCCCATTATAGGTATAGGTGAGGAGGACCTGGTCATCAACAAACCACTCGATATGTTCAGGAGTGATCTCAAAACCCCAGAGATGAAAGTCTGCCGATGGATCAAAATCAAGGTTGATGTCGGGATTGGTCTCGAAGCTTTCTTTTCCCGATTCATGTACTGCAAAATGTACTTTACCGCTTCCTTCACCAAAAGTGTAGGTTAAAAACTCGATATCAATCTCCTGTTTGGTTCCGTCACTATCGGAATCTGTCGCTATGGTATTATTCCAGTCGATAGTATAGAAGGAGTTTAGGACCCCCGGAATGTCGGTTGGTTTTATCCGGGCTTCCCACCTGCCGTAATAAAACTCATTCCGGGTTTGAATAGCCGCGCTTAAATACCCATCTGTTGAATCATTAATAAAGACCATATGCAAATAGCCGTCTAATGCATAACACCGGGAAGCACTCGTCTGGCCCCCATGTTCCGTCCAGGTCGCCACCTGCCACACGGAAATATCAATCTCATTTGAATTAAAATCATCACGAAAAATTGTTTTTACATATGGTTCATCCGGTTCCGGATAATCATTCTCATGGGATTGTACTCCGCAACAATAAACGGAAAATATACATAAAACAATAAATAGGTTGATAATTACC
>JAFGRV010000571.1 GCA_016934975.1 Spirochaetales bacterium
ATACACCTTATACGTACTATTGGTAGTCAGCTACAGCTGACAATACACCTTATACGTACTATTGGTAGTCAGCTACAGCTGACAATAGAACTTTAACGAAGTTAAAGACAACCTGCAGGGATTTGGATAAGTTTATTCGATAATAATTTTACTTCACTGCTATTGTTAATAACTACGCCAGGAGGCAGATCGTTCGCAGCAACAAATTGATGAAGAGAAGTAAGGTCTGCTTTTGTCGTAGACAAACCGAAATAAGCGAAGGTGAACTGGAACCTGTGAGGAGGTGCTATCCATTAAAATTCCTGTTTGCATCAATAACACCCCGCAGCTCCATAAATAGTTGTGAAGATTGTTGAGCTTCATTTTTATTCAGTTATAATCTAACTATACCTTAATTTTTCTCTTCGTTGACCTCAACAGGCAATTTTTTCCTGTACACGAGCAAATCTCTCTAAGAAATTAGAAGCTCTATCAAATATTTTTTTTCCTATAAATTCTCCTTTTTTCTTTAAAGCAATAACTGCAAAGCCATTTAAAATATCTCTCGCATCTGAATATAGAGGCTTAATCACATAACTTCCCGTATCATCAATAAAGCCGAACTTTTTATTACCATGTATTATTTTTCTATTCATATTATTTCCCTTACTTTGATTTTTACAAAAAAATATTTTCACAAACCTTTTTAGTATATTTGAATACACCGTACCCAAAAGATATCCATCACATCCGCGCAATTTATATTGACCATTAACCGGAATACGAGTAAAGTAACGGAGTTTGGTGTGACAGGATCTGCCACCTGTTCGGGCATTATACGGTGAGAGAATGAGTGTGCATGGTTATGAAGAGCAGTAAAAGTGATATACCGGATATCCTGCTTGATATAAATCTCTGGAAAGAAGCCACGATGGAAGCATGGACCGCAGCAGCCGGCATTGTATCTGAAGAAATCGGGCATACCTTTGAATTTATTTCTCTGAAGGAATTTTCCTGCGCCGGACGCTCTTTCCATATCGCAGTCTTCAAGCATCTGAAAACAAGTATCATTATGCATCTCATTCCGGGCGGGAAAATATTTATCGGCACGGAAAAGAAGGAGAACGAACTGGAGTATGTCCGGCGGTTTTATCCGAACCGGGATCTCGATTTTTTTGATCTTGAGCCTTTCAAAAAAGTAATAATAGAACCGTTTCTCATCGGGCAATTTCCTGTGACCTGCAGGCAGTTCGGGAAACTGCTTCGGAAGCTGAAGGATCAAAAATGGTCCGGAGGTAATTTTCCTGTTGTTGATGTTACTTCCTGCAGAGTGCGGAAATGGCTTGATAAAGCCGGTGGAGACCTTTGCCTTCCCTCTTCTGCAGAATGGGAGTTTGCATGCCGGGCAGGAAGTGATACGAGGTTTTTCTGGGGAGACGAAATGGACAGTACTTATTGTTTTGATAAAAGCAGTGGACCTGTGGTACGGGAAGTGACGACTCATGCCGGTGCCGGTAATTCTTTTGGGCTTGTTGATATGGCAGGGAATGTATCAGAACTGTGCAGTGATGAATATCAGGATCCTGAATTCTGGTATGCCGATGGTTATTATTTAATCCGGGGAGGGAATGTGTCTCTTGATGCGGCATTCTGCAGAAGCGCGGCAGTCAATTCTTACTGGGCAAAATCCGGTTCCGAGTTTGTCGGATTCCGTGTGTCGAGATCACTCTTCTGACAAACAGTATTATCCGGGTTGACGTCTCCGGGGAGAAGAACCGGACCAGGCGTTTTCGTCGGTCCCGGAGTTGCATCGGGTTCCCACTTCGGAACACATGAACAATCGACAGGGGAGTGTATTCAGGAATCCGGGAGCATAAGAGGGCCAGAAATCCCCTCTGTTAAAAAAAATTCCGGTAATTGCCTTGGGAAAAAAGCTCGAATAAAAAGACCACCCCTTGACAAAATCGTCGGTCATGAGTTACATTATTCCCATGAGACAAAGCTATACTTTTACAGGCTATTTTTACGCATTTTATTTTTGGTTTTATAAAAAGCCTGTAGCTTGATGGTATAGTACCATAGAAATATCAAGGCCGCGGGCAGATCGTCCGGCGGCCTTTTTTTATGCCCGAAGGCAATGGCTGCCGGACTCCCTGCCGCTGCCGGGGAGGCACAAATGACCCATTTAATTTTAAACCCGGATTCAACCGACCGGATTGAATTGCAAAAATTCCTGGAAGCCCGGGGGGTGCAAACCTACACTTTTTCCTGTCCCGGAAGGGACACTATTGCCGCCATAAATGTCGACGCGGCAGAGTTACACACCCGGCTTTTCCCGGGAGAGAACTATCGTCTGGTTCAAATCGAAACATCCTATATCCTGGCCAGCCGTAAAATGCAGCCTGAATCAACAGTCATAACAACCAGGTTTAATAAGACTATCGGCGGTAAAGACCTTGCTGTCATTGCAGGCCCTTGTTCCATTGAATCGGAGTCTCAAATTCTGACAGCTGCCACAGTCGTGAAGGAAACCGGGGCATCGTGTCTGCGGGGGGGAGCCTACAAACCCCGGAGCAGTCCCTATGCATTCCAGGGAACGGGAGAAAAGGGTTTACGGATGCTTAAGGAAGCCGGCGACAAAGTGCAATTGCCGGTAGTGACCGAATTATTAGATGCCGACGACCTCCCGCTTTTAAGAGAATATTGTGACATCATTCAAATCGGAGCACGTAATTGCCAGAATTTCGCCCTGTTAAAAAAAGTAGGAAAAATTAAACAGCCGGTACTCCTGAAGCGCGGATTATCAACCACTATCGAAGAATTACTGTTAGCCGCGGAATACATATTGTCCGGCGGAAACATGCAGGTCATTCTCTGTGAACGGGGAATCCGGACATTTGAACATGAAACCCGCAACACCCTGGATATATCGGCGATCCCCCTCCTGAAACAAAAAACCCATTTACCGGTCATAGCCGATCCCTCCCACGCCGCGGGAAACTGGAGATTGATCGAACCATTAAGCCTCGCCGCCGTCGCTGCCGGGGCAGACGGTATTATGATCGAAATGCACCCCACGCCCAAAACAGCTCTCTGTGACGGAAAACAATCTCTAAATCCGGAAAAGTTCAGACACGTGATGGAAAACATCCGGAATCTATCGAAGTATTGCCGGGGGCGGAAGTGATTGTACGATTTTTCGCCCTCCGGGTATAATTATAACGGCGATCATTAAAAATGAAATATCCGAGGGGTGAATGAACATTTAATAGCTAAAAGGGTATACACTCCTATGAATTTTTTTATGGATTCACTATCAAAAGGAAGCCACCGGCGTTCACAGAACGGACTTTGCAGGTGATTTTTTACTAATTTTCAGTGATTAACCTATTTACTCTTGAAAATCCAAGCAGATAAAGGCTATAATGAATTTAAGGTGAGGTGATGAAAAAACTACGATTATACCTTGATACATCCGCTATCAACTTTATTTTTGCAGACGATGCTCCGGAAAAAAAAGCGATTACAATCGATTTTTTCAATAATTATATAAAACAAAATAAATTTGAAGTTTTTATTTCCGATGTTGTTATTGAAGAAATTGAAAAGACAAGAGATGAGAATCACAAAGAATCATTGCTTAGCATCATTTCCGAGTATAAACTTTTAATTTTCACTATTAATGCAGAAGCGTTGGAATTAGCCGACAAATATGTAGAAAAAGGTATCATACCCCCTAAAAAAGTGGATGATGCTCGACATCTGGCAATAGCGACAATCAATGAATGTGATGTATTAGTGAGCTGGAATTTCAAGCATTTAGCCAATATTAATAAAGAAAAGCAGGTCTTGGCAGTAAATATACAGGAAGGATATAATTATCCTCTTCGTTTAACAACACCAATGGAGGTAATGGGAGAATGATAATAGAAAAAAGTTTAGAGGAAGTTTGGACATGGAAAGAAGCAGTTTATAATGATATAAAAGATATGACTGTAGAAGAGCAGCTTCGTTATTTTGAAGAGAAATCTAATAGTTTTTTACATTTACAGGGATACAAGAAAAAAATTCTTTCCTCAAAAATTTATCAATTAGAAAAGGTAAATTGAATTCTACAAGGTCATTTTTCAAGGTTTTTTGATCAAGTCACTAAATTGTATTGGACTTCCCCCAATCTATCTATAAACAAACAGACAATCCGGCATAGATTATTCTAAAAAATATTTGGTTTTTCGTTATTTTCCTCACGGAAAAATGATAAATTTTACTCCTTTCCTGTGATAAAAATCGAAAAACCGCATTCATTTTTAATAGAGAATCAATATTCTTATAATCTGGTTGATGTCTTTGTGTGGTACCACACCGGGTTTATTGTTAAAAAGATTTTAATAAAAGGAGAGGAAGTATGAAAAGTAAATTGATCTGTTTTTTGTTTGCATTATTTATTTTCCTGCCGGCAGCAGTTTTTGCCACACCCGTCGTTGTCGCGGGAACCTGGGAAGTTGAGTTCCCCAAAGACTCCGGGGCGGATGGAATTAACATAACCGGGGTCATTCAATCCGAAAACGACCAGATGCCGAAATTGAAAGATTACCTGGCAGTTGATTCCGCAGGAAACCCCTGGCGTCTGGTGGAATTCAGTCTTGTACAGGATGAAAAAAATCCCGTAGACTGGAAATTTGTTGCCAAATACCAGGCAAGAAAGATTGTAGAAGCCCCTGAAAAAGTCCGCCTGGGAATAGATGTCGTGGTTATAAATTGTAATATTATCAAACTCTATGATACCATATGGACTAAAGTAAAGATTCCGTTTCCCGAACCCGATCCGGATCCGTGGCTCAGTTTTGACATTTACAGAACCTACGGAAATTTGATGACGACGATCATGAACTGTAATCGAAAAGAATATATGATGGTAGATAATCTGGAATTCGCAGTAAACGATGTCCAGGTTCCGTTAGCGGAGATGGGTAATGCTCCGTTAGGAGAACAAATTTTTAAAGTAGCACGGCTTGATGAAAATGAAAAGCTTGAATGGATTCCTTACGGAAAAACCTTTTACCTGGCCCCGGGACAGGGTCAAAGAATCTATATGAAGGAACTTGGTATCGATTTGAAACCGGGACAATTTCTCCTCCTCCGGGCGAAAGATCCGAAAAAGAATACTGTTGCCTGGGGACAACACCAGGAGCCGTAATAGAGGGGAAGAATACATATCAATCCATACTTAATAGATCAATGCCCGTCTTCAGGCGGGCATTGATTATTTGTAAAGGATATCCTTTTTTTTGTAAAATACCTTGCATGGCTGAAATTGAATTATTTTATACAAACCTATTCATTGTTTCCCTGTAAAAAGCTATATTTTGTCTATGAAAGATGATACGAAAAAGAAAAAAATCACGAAAGAAGCCCTGAGTATTGCGGCGAAAGAGATTATTCTCCCCAGATGGCGCATTTTATTACTCGGGCTTATTTTAATTTTATTGAGCCGTGTGGCAGGGCTGGTACTTCCCGGGAGTTTTAAATATCTTGTGGATAATGTCTTTACCGGGAAAAACCGGGAATTGTTAACATATATACTCCTTGCTGTGGTCGCTGCCGGTGTTATTCAGGCAGTATGTAATTTTCTTCTCACCAGAATTCTCCAGGTAGAGGCACACAATCTCATCTCCAGGCTCCGGGTAAAAGTCGCCAGGCACATATTACATCTTCCACTGGAATTATTTAATAAGGAAAAAGTCGGAGCTTTAGTCTCCAGAATAATGATTGATCCCGAAGGTGTTCGAAACCTGGTGGGTACCGGTTTTGTGGAGTTGATCGGGGGAACCCTGACTGCGGGGCTTTCACTCTTTTTTCTTTTTAGAATCAATACCCCCATGACGCTCTTTTCTCTGGTGATCCTCCTGGTGTTCGGTGGTATTATGCTTAAAGCCTTTGCTATTATTCGCCCGATTTTCCGGAAAAGGGGAGAGATTAATGCTGATGTGACAGGACGACTTAATGAGACTATCGGGGGGATACGGGTCATTAAAGGCTTCCATGCCGAGAAACGGGAAAGCAAGATCTTTGCCGAAGGGGCCGGCCGTCTTTATAATAATGTAAAAAAATCCCTCACAGCCACGGCGCTTGTCACAATGTTCGGGCTTATTTTAATTTCCGTTACTTCGGCAGGTGTTATGTGGTTTTCATCCTTTTCGGTCATAAAGGGAGACATGACAACCGGTGACTTTATGTCATACCTTATGTTCCTTGCCTTATTAGCCATGCCCATTATACAGATGTCCAATATCGGTTCCCAGATAACCGAATCCTTTGCCGGACTCGACCGGATGAACGAGATGCTGGGACTGGTACCCGAAGGGAGTGAACCTGAGCGTTCTCACGTGCTTTCCGGTATCCGGGGGAAAATAGAATTCAAGAATGTTTCCTTTGAATACAAAGAAGATGTCCCGGTTATCCGGGGAATAAATTTCGAAGTCACTCCGGGAATGGTGACGGCCCTTGTGGGGAGTTCCGGTTCGGGTAAGTCGACTATTGCATCGTTAGTTGCTTCTTTTTATAAACCGGATGGAGGAGAGGTTTTGGTTGATGGAATTAATCTCAATACCATAAAGCTTGATTCTTACCGGAAGCACCTCGCCGTGGTCCTTCAGGACGATTTTTTGTTTGAAGGGACAATCCGGGAAAATATATTATTCGGCAAACCTCATGCAACGGAAACAGAACTGAATAAGGCTCTGGACATTGCATTTGTGACGGAGTTTGCATCGAAAATGCCCGAAGGCATTAACACCCTGATCGGCGAGAGGGGAGTCCGCCTTTCCGGCGGGCAGAAACAGCGTCTTTCCATCGCACGAGCCATTATCGCCGATCCTAAGATCCTGATTCTGGATGAGGCGACTTCCAACCTCGATACGGAGAGTGAGAAGCTTATTCAGGAAGCCCTGGGTCATTTAATCAAAGGGCGTACCACCTTTATCATCGCCCACCGCCTCTCTACTATCCGTCAGGCAGATCAGATATTAGTCATTGAAGATGGCAAGATCGGGGAACAGGGAACACACGAAGATTTAATCGCTCGACAAGGCCGTTATTATCAGCTTTATACCTACCAGGCGAGGATTTGAATATTGTCGGAATCTATCGACTATGTTATTATTGTGTACAAAAATAAATATACCGGGAGATAAAAGTGCCACTATCCCATGATGAAATAACAACGAAGATATCAAGAAAAACGAAATTATTTAATCTCATGTTTAGAATTATTAAACCAAAAACATTCCTGAATAAATTAATGAAAAATCCATCAAGATCCAAGAAAGATTTGGTGCCGAAAAAAATCTATAATAATTTTAACGTCACTATCATGAAGGTGCTGGGAAAATCCGTGGTGACAATCCAACCAAAAAAAAATATCCGTAATAAACATATCATCTATTTGCATGGCGGGGCATATGTGTTGGAAGGTATGTCGATGCACTGGGACCTCATAAAAAAAATTATAGATATTTTACATGTAACTGTTACCTATATTGATTATCCTTTGGCACCTGAGCATAGTTATAAGGAAACACACGAAATGGTCAGAAAAGCATATGATATGATTACAAAGATATATGCTCATGACGAATTCATTTTAATGGGGGATTCTGCAGGTGGTGGACTCTGTTTAAGCGTAATACAGAAGCTCCGGGATGATAACGTAAAAGTATTTCCACAAAAAACTGTTCTTTTTTCTCCCTGGGTAGATGTTTCAATGAAGAATCCTCACATGAAGGACATAGAAGATATTGATGGTCTATTATCAGTGACCGATCTTGTAATTGCCGCCTCATCGTATGCACACGGAGATGACATGAACCAATCTATGTTATCTCCTGTCAATGGAGCTATGCACGATCTGGGAGAAATAGCACTCTTCGTTGGAACACACGAAATCTTTCTATTTGATTGCAGGGAACTCAAGACCAAAATTGAAGCAACAAACACGAAGGTTGCCTATTTTGAATATCAGGGGATGCAGCACGACTGGATATTGTTTCCTTTGTCCGAGACAAAGGATGTCATTAAAAAAGTGTGTGACTTCATCCAATCAAGATAATACATCATTCTCATTATCACGCTATTTTTTTTTCAAATTCTTGAGTTTATCTACAAGCTTTTTCATTTTTGTAACGGCATCCCGTTCCTGTTGATTGTCAGGGATGAGCCAGGGTTGGTCAATTCTGTCACTTATTTTTCCGCTCAGTGGTGGTTCTGAATATGCTCCCGGATCGTATAATGTATAACCCTCAAATTCACAAGGGTTTTCCTGGATACATGACCACACCACCTTTTTTACGGACCCCGGAGTTCCCCTGAATTGGAGATCGATAAGGGTCACTTGTTTGAGCAGACGATGAATGTATTCGACAGGGATATTATAGAGTACGGGATATTTTGCTATAGTACCGATAATATATTTCTCTTTATTAATACCATTTTTAAATAATGCTTTTAAGGCATCCCCAGTCATGTGTCCATCCGACTCCGGTCCTGTGAGAACAAGATACCGTATATTAGGATTCGCGATGAGATTACAAATCATTTTCTCAAAACCGATGTTGGGTGTTTGAACCGTACCTGAAAGGGCAGCTCCACTTTCAACTCCTGCTCGTACAAGATCTTGAATCTCCCCGGGTATTTTATCCTCATCTTTATTAAGTATCACCGCTATTGCGACAGGCGAGAAGTCATTACCCCGGAGGTATCTTCCTTTTTCAGGGGGATAATCAGGATGAGGCTTTATTTTTTGAATGCTCTTTTTTCCCATTACATGATCACTCCGTATAAGAATCCTGCAAGAGTGGATAATCCGACCACAAGCAGAATATAGACAATTGTTTTCTTAAAACCTATTTCGCCGCCTATCACTAACATGGATGGAAGAGATAATGACGGACCTGCAAGCAAAAGGGCAAGGGCCGGTCCTTTTGCCATTCCAGCTCCTAAAAGCCCCTGCATGATGGGAACTTCCGTAAGGGTTGCGAAATACATTAATGCACCCGAGAGAGACGCGATAAATGTGGAAAAGAGTGAATTATCACCCACAAGCCGTGCAACCCATTCCGTCGGAACCATGGCGGAATGCCCCGGTCTTCCGAGGAGAAAGCCGGCGATCATGACACCCCCAAAGAGCAGAGGTAATATCTGAAGGGCGAAATCTCTTGTTGCCGCCACCCATGTAGCAAGTTCATCTTTTTTAAACCACCGGAGGAGGGAAAATACAAGTATTAAAGCAAATCCCCCTGTAATAAAATATTTTGCATTAAAGATGAAATCCCAGACCGCCACCTGCCCTTTGGAAGGAGCCCAGTTTATGAATATAAGTATTCCCACCATGGAAAAAAGATAGATAACATTTTTCCATAATGGTCTTTCTTCTTCTCCCATGGACGAAAACATTTTTTCATCGGTGACTCTTTTTTCATCTTCTTTCCTGAAAACCAAATGCATAATAAATCCGATAACAAAAGCAAAAACAATAGCACCGATCGCCCGGGCAATTCCCAGTTCCGGACCTAATACCTTTGCCGTTAACACAATCGCCAGTATATTTATCGCAGGACCTGAATAGAGAAAAGATATTGCCGGTCCTATTCCCGCGCCTTTTTTATAGATACCCTTAAACAGGGGAAGGACGGTGCATGAGCAGACTGCCAATATCGCTCCTGAAACCGAGGCGACGGAATACGCCGTGAGCTTATTGGCTTTCGGCCCCAGATATTTTATCACGGCCTGTTGATTCAAAAAGACCATAATCGCCCCGGCAATAAAAAAAGCAGGCACGAGACAGAGAAGGACATGATCCCGGGCATATTCGGCGAGCATTAAAAATGCTTCCTGAATCGAAGAGCTTACTTTGGGATGAGAGAAAGGGACAAAGTAGGCGAAGAGAAAAATCAAGCCTAACAGAATGAGTCTCATGTTCGGATGTTTATACCATTTATCAGCCACGGGGAATCCTATCCTTTATTGTTTTCGATACTCTTTCGATCACCGGTTGTGTTATTTCCGTTTTGCCTTTTTCAACTCCGAAATCAGTTACTATAAACTGATTATACGGCAAGGATAATTTCTCGAATATTTTTTTTCCGCATGACACCTGACATCCGTCTATCAGTATATTCTGTTTTGCAGCTTTTGCCGATTCAATAAATCCGGAAAGCTCCGCCCCGACCGCTGCAAGACATGTCATTTTTGCGCAGCAATCCTTCATCAGGTTTCTTGCAACCTGGTCTGCAAGAAGACCGGTATTGGCAGCACCTGAGCATGCATAGACAAGAGTAATCTCGTTACATCCGCAATTACATTGAGCCATATCACGCACCCTCCTTATTGATAAGATCCTTAATCTGTTCAGGGGTAAGAATTTTCCCCACACTTTTTACATCTTTGTTGATGGCAAATCCCGGGGTCATCATTATTCCATACTCCAGAATTTCATTCAGATCCGTTATTTTTTCGATTACGACATCCATGGAAAGATCCTCAACTGCTTTTTGAGCGTTTTCAGTTAGTTTTTTACATTTGGGACAGCCTGTCCCTAATATTTGAATTGTCATACTTCGCCTCCTATGCGTTTTCTTCGACCAGCTGTTTTTTGCACTGGGGTTCATCCAAACCGCAGTCCTTAAATAAAAAACAGGTCTTTTTGCAAATCCGGACAAGCATTAACATGACCGGTACTTCAATCAAGACACCGACAACAGTCGCCAGGGACGCGCCGGAAGCGAGTCCGAAAAGCATCGCCGATGTCGCGATAGCGACTTCAAAGTGATTGGAAGCCCCGATCATGGAAGCCGGTGCCGCGTCATGATACGAAAGTTTTAAGAGTCGGGAAAAAATAAAATAACCGATAGCAAAAATAAACATTGTTTGTATAAAAAGGGGAATAGCAATCCAGAAAATGGTAAGGGGATTGCTGACAATAATATTTCCTTTAAAGGAGAAGAGAAGGACCAGTGTGATGAGCAACGCGATTATACTCACCGGTGTAAGGAAATGGAGGAATTTTTCCTGAAACCATTCTTTTCCTTTAAGTGAAATAATAATTTTTCTGGAAAAATATCCGGCGATAAGAGGGAGGGCTACATAAATTCCTACGGAGAGTAGAATTGTCTGCCATGGAATCGGCATTGCATTCACACCGAGGAGGAATCCGCCTAAAGGGCCGTAAAGCACAAGCATGGTCAGTGAATTGATGGCAACCATGACTAACGTGAGACCGTCATTACCTCGAGCAAGGTACCCCCACATAAGGACCATGGCAGTACACGGCGCAATACCCAGAAGGATAGCCCCGGATACATAACTTCTCCAGAGTTCGACAGTTTCACCATTTTTAAGCACCTCCGTCCCCGGGAGAAACCCTTTAAACACAACACCTAAGAAAAATGTTGCTATTAAATACATGGTAAAGGGCTTTATGAGCCAGTTTATGCCCAAGGTCATGAGCACAGGTTTGGGAGTTTTCCCTGCTTTGATTACTTCGGAAAAATCTATCTTGACCATAATCGGATACATCATAAAGAAAAGGCAAATCGCTATGGGGATGGAAACCTGATATACGGAAAATGAATCAAGGGTTGTGGAAATATCCGGTAAAAGTCTCCCCAGGAGTATTCCCGCGCCTATACAGAGCAGGACCCATAACGTAAGATATTTTTCAAAAATATTCAGTTTTTTTTCTTTTTGCTTCATGCATCAACCTCCTCGTCGAGTTATATGTTCTTATAAGCGGGAAGATATCAATCTATCCGCACTCCTATTGCGAGAATAATTAAATAGAAAGCCGCTGCAATAAGGAGCACGCCGCATATTTTTTTTATCCATATGACACCTCCCGATTTCTCATTCCATTTTAAAAATTGCCGTACAACTTCGGTAAATGTCCCCGCAAGAACAATGACAAAACAGTGGCCCAGGGCAAAAACAAACAAAAGTGAGATGGCGTACATCAGATTTGCAGAAGCGATGGTGAACACGATACCGAGTATCGGTGCCATAAATGCAAAGGTGCAGGGACCAAGGGCTATCCCGAAAATGAGCCCGATAATAAAGGAAGATAATAATCCTTTATTTTTGATTACCGGCTTTACTCCCTCTTCAAGGAAGGGGAGTTTTATAATATCCATCATATAGATACCAAAGAAAATAAGAAAAGCAGCGACGAAATAATTCCCGAATCCCCCGATATCCCCGAGGATTCTTCCCATCAGCCCCGTTATAAGACCGATACAACCAAGAGTAATTAAAATACCCAGGGAGAATAAGGTTGATAAAAGAGCCGCTCTCGATTTTGTTACGGTCTCCCGGTCGTTAATGAATGAAACGATCAACGGTATTGTCGCAAGATGGCAGGGACTTAAAATTATACTGAGTATTCCCCAGATGAAGGAACTCAGGAGTGCGATCCACCAGGAAGAATATAACATCTCCGTGAGTTGTGTAAAAAATGAAAGCATTTTATTTTACTCCCTGCTTTTTTAGAATTTTTACAAGTTCTTCTTTCGGGAAAAAACCCTCATGTCTGAAATATTCATTTCCGAAAGCATCAAGAAATACCTGGGTCGGGATAACCCGGATGTTATACTCTGCCGCGAAAGGTTTTCCTTCCGGTGTCCATACATCATAAAACACCACATCAACCTGACCTGCATATTCTTTCTTGATTTCTTCCATAATTGGCTGCATCATCTTACAGGGAATACATTTTACCGAACCGAGTTCAACAAAGGTAGCCTTAATCCCCCCGAGGTTATTATCTTTTAAGGATGACTGATTATTTACATTTGAATTCCCGGATGTTTTCGCACAACCCGTAATCACTGAAAAAAGAATCACCAATAACAGGAGTGATGGTGTTGTTTTTTTTACCATGAGTTAATTTCCTCCTCCAAGAATTTCATATCTGAATTTCCTGTGTTGCAGGTATACTATGACACATATATTTTTTCATAGCTATATGGTAATATAGCCATGTAATAAATTAATTGTCAAGAGGGTATTGACTTTTTATGGTATAAATGGCAATTTAGCCATATAGGAACTGATGAGGAGTTTATACATGACAGAAAATGAACGAACCAGAAGCATTGCACGGGCGAAAATATTAAAGGCACTTGCCCATCCCTCGAGAATATTTATCGTAGAAAAAATAAAAGATAAACCATATTGTGTCCGCGAGCTGGCGGAAATGATCGGAATTGATCAATCTACCACATCCAAGCACCTCTCTATCTTAAAGAACGCAGGAATTATTGCTGATAAAAAAGAGGGCACTACGGTTTATTATTCCCTGCGCTGCGGGTGCATCATGGATTTTATCGGTTGTATTGAAAATGTCATCCGCATGAATATGGAGAGAGATTATCAGTTTTTAAAAGGAGTATAATCTATGAAAAAACGAATAACCCTGTTATTTTTATGCACCGGAAACTCATGCAGAAGCCAGATGGCAGAAGGATGGACAAAAGCACTTAAGAATGAAGAGATTGATGCGTACTCTGCCGGGATCGAGACCCATGGCCTGAATCCATACGCAATTAAAGTAATGAAAGAAGCCGGGGTTGATATTTCCGGACATACAAGCAAGAACGTGTTGGACTTTTTTAATCAAAAAAAGGAATTTGATTATGTTATTACTGTCTGCGGCCATGCCGCGGAAACCTGTCCGGTATTTCCGGCAAAGACAAAGAATATTCATGTAGGTTTTGATGATCCTCCGTCCCTCGCAAAAACTGCGAAAACCGAAGAAGAAGCATTATCTCACTACAGGCGTGTGAGAGATGAGATAAAGGCTTTTGTGGAAACACTCCCGGGATTTCTTTTGAACCATGAGGAATAATTTTTTTTATTTTTTACCATACATATTTTCCCTGAGGACGGAAGGGTTTATTATAAATAAATTCATAAAGATAACAGAAGTCGTCGGGTTCAATCTTTCTGAATTGAACCCCGAAATAAAATTGGTCCTGATCTTTAAATTTGCGTATTACCCATGAATCGAGATTCAATTCTTTTTTATTAATCCGGAAATTTATCCGGAGTTCTTTAAATATATCGAGTTCTTTACTGAGTTCTTGTGAGGTGTGAGAGAACAGAAGACCGGAAGCGCTTATATCGATAATAGGGGCTTCATAGGTCGTTTCGATAACCTGGAGTTCGGTTTTAAAATACCCGTTCTTTTTGAGGGAGTAACTTAACACCTTTGAAAATTGATCTATATATTCTATCAGTTCTTTGCTTATCTCCTGCTTAAGGTCATCCTTATTACATGCGTATATATATCCGACAAGGTACATTTCATGGAAGAGGGGGCAATACACTAGTGAATGGATCCCTTTAATTTTCTTCTGAAATAAAAAATCTTTTATCAGGTTGGCTATTTTATAACTGGGGACATCTCTGTCCCGTTGAAATGTGATAAAATCATCTTTCGTTACAATGAGATCTTTGGGAAAGGGATTAAAAGCGGGGATATCCTTTTCCGTAGAAGGAAGCCAGATGATTTTACAGGTTTTTATCATGAGTTGTTCTTCCAAACTCTCTGCACGTCGGTCCCTCATCATATGTATCTTGTGCTCGGAGACGCTTCCCGACATTTTTTCCTTAAACGATTGCAGGAGTTGAGCGATTGATGCAGGATTAAAATCTTTTGAAAGTTCAGGCACTACCCCGGCAAAAGGAGATGCTATCTTAGGAAAATTTAATTCATAACGCTGTTGTTTAAGAAGAAAAGATATATTTAAGGAGTCCTGGATTTTTATTCTGCGATACCCTCTTTCAGAATCTTTGTATATTTCTTCCGGTTGTACCAGAAAAATATGACTCCCTGATCTTTCCCTGACCCTGGTGTCGAATGTAAAATGATTGTTCTGAAAACTGAAAAAAACGTGTGCTTCATCATTTTCTTTGCAAAACGTGACAACTCCGTCCAGGATCTCCAATCGCACATCCATATCATTGTATTGAACAATCCGGGTTTGCAGCTCCCAATCCTTTCCATAAATACTGAGTATGGTTTTACCCCCTTTTAGAGATTTAAAAATAAACTCCTTTTCTATCCTGGTGACAGGAATGCCCATTCTCACTTTCCTCCGCATATCTTTTCATTTGTTTTACAACATTACCATTTTTTTTATTTCTATAAAAATCATTCGTACAATGAGGTTGTCCCATAAACTCATTTATATTCAAAGTCCTTTGATTACAAAGACCTTTGTAATCAAAG
>JAFGRV010000572.1 GCA_016934975.1 Spirochaetales bacterium
TGAATATTTATTAAATGTAATAAAATCATCCTTAGAATCAACCCGTTTACATAATCGTATCAACAAAAAAAAAAATAAACCAGGCCCGATTTCCCCATAAAATCCCTTGAATTTTCCCACATAATCTATATGATTATACCGTATCACATATGAACGAAAATGAGTGAAATTACGCGGGAAACACAGGAATAACAGACACTATGGCTAAACAGGAAAAACAGGAAAATACCCAATCCACAGACATATTAACGGAACTCTTCCAGGCAGCAGTTAATTTACGGGGCTCTGTGGAACCGGCAGACTATAAACGCTATGTTTTGCCTGTCATCTTTCTCCGTTTTTTGTCTCTGCGCTATGAAAAGCGCCGTGAAGAATTACTCTGGATGGTAAAAGAACCCAAGAGTGAATACTACACCACAGATCAAGGTGATATCGATGAAATTATAACCGACCCGGTGGAATACACCAAAGCATCAGTCTTTATGGTCCCGGAAAAAGCAAGCTGGGATTATATCGCAAACCATGCGCAGGCAGATAACATCAAAACCATTATTGATGATGCTTTAGAATTATTGGAAAAAACCTATCCCGCGAAATTAAGAGGCTTATTACCCCGGATATTTGCCGGAAGCAACCTGGACAGGGAAAATGTGACCGGTTTAATCAACCTCTTTTCAAAAGACATTTTCCGCCGGGATCATGCCGGTGTGGACATGATCGGAAAAGTGTATGAATATTTTATCGGGGAGTTCGCGTCTTCCGAAGGCAAGCGGGGTGGTGAATACTTTACTCCCGCAAGCATAGTCCGCTGCCTCGTAAACATGCTCGAACCCACCCAGGGATCGGTCTTTGACCCCTGCTGCGGCTCCGGTGGTATGTTTGTCCAGTCGGATATTTTTACCAAACACAATAGAAAACTCTCTTTTTACGGACAGGAATCGAAAGATTTTACCTACAGGCTCTGCAGGATGAATCTCTTTATTCACGGTATCGACGGTAAAATAGAAATGGGGAATTCCTATTTTGATGATAAACACGCCACAATAAAAGCAGACTATCTTATCGCGAATCCTCCCTTTAACGACGGCTCAAAAGGAGAAAACGGCTGGGGAGCAGACCGGATCCCCAACAAAGACCCCCGGCTTAAAATCGGAAACACAATCATGCCCCTTGCGACACGGAACGCCAACACCATGTGGATGCTTCATTTTCTCTCCCATTTAAATGAAACAGGAACCGCCGGATTTGTCATGGCAACAGGAGAACTCTCCAACATGGAAACCGCCAGACGCACAGTCCGGGAAGCACTAATCGAAAACGACATCATCGACTGCATCGTCCAGCTCTCAGGACAACTCTTTGCCAATACACAAATTCCCTGCGGACTCTGGTTTTTATCAAAAAACAGGACCGGGTCCAAAGACTTACGGAAACGCACGGGAAAAATACTTTTTATTGACGCGAGAAAATTCGGGACCCTTATCCCGGGAAGCCGGAAACAAAAAGAACTCTCTCCCGGTGAATTGGAACAAATCGCCTCTGTATACCGGGAATTTAAAACCAAACAAGACCCCGGAGAAATCCCCGGATTCTGTAAAGTGGCAGCCATCGCGGAAGTACGGGAACACAACTACACCTTAACCCCGGGACGGTACGTCGGAGTGGAAGAAGCCGAAGACGAAGATGAACCCTTCGAAGAACGATTCCCGGCATTGGTAGAGAAGTTGACAAAGCAGTTTGATGAGTCGGGTAAATTGCAGAAGAAGATAAAGAAGAATTTGGAAGGTTTATTGGAAAAAAAATAATGAATTTGAATTATTTTTTAAAAAAGGTACAAAAAAATTGGCATTTTAGTCCCCTATTTGAATTATGTGATGGTATATTTGATTGTCCACATTCCACACCCAACTATACGGAAATTGGACCTTTAATAGTTAGATCGCAAGATATGCGTTCAGGTTATTTTAAAATTGAGAAAGCAGTGCATGTATCAAAAGAAACTTTTATGAAAAGAGTTAGAAGAGCATTACCACAATATGGAGATATTTTCTATAGTAGAGAGGGTACTTATTTTGGTATTGCTGCAATTGTTCCAGCTAATATTGATATCTGTTTAGGTCAAAGAATGGTGTTAATAAGGCCTAATAAAAACAAATTGAATCATTTATTTTTATTTTATTGGTTAAACTCACCGATATTTTCTGAATATTTAAAAGGATTTCATGATGGTTCTGTTGCACAACGACTTAATGTATCTACTATTTTAAACTTACCAATCGCAATCCCCCCCCTCCCCGAACAAAAAGCAATCGCTTCGATCCTCGGAGCCCTGGACGACAAAATCGAACTGAACCGTCAGATGAACCACACCCTGGAAGAAACGGCAAAAGCCCTGTTCAAAAGCTGGTTTGTGGACTTTGACCCGGTTGTGGCAAAAGCCTCCGGGAAAAAACCTTTTGGTATGAGTGCTGAAACCGCGGCATTGTTTCCCGATTCCTTTGAGGAATCGGAGCTGGGGGAGATTCCCAAGGGGTGGGAAGTACAATATATAGGCAATTTATGTAATCTTATCTCGGGTAAATCCTATTCTTCAAAAGAGTTACAGGAAAACGATGAATGTGCACTAATTACGTTAAAATCTTTTAAAAGAGGTGGAGGGTATAGACCTGATGGATTAAAACCATATATAGGAAAATATAAACAAGAACAAGTACTCTCTGTTGGTGAACTTATAATTGCAAAAACAGATGTAACCCAAAATGCAGAAGTAATTGGTAAACCTGCAATGGTAGAACCTTCTTGTAAAAGTATAAAATTAATTGCCTCTTTAGATGTATTGATTATTCGTCCAAAATCAAATTTAGTAACTAAAGACTATCTATATAATTTATTTCAACAAAATGACTATCAAAATTATATTTTAGGCCACACAAATGGAACTACTGTTTTACACTTAAGTAA
>JAFGRV010000573.1 GCA_016934975.1 Spirochaetales bacterium
AATAAGAACTAAAAATTTCTGTGTCTTCCGTGCCTTCTGTGGTTAAAAAAAAATATAAGAACCACAGAACACACAGAAAGCACAGAAAAAGAACTAAAAATTTCTGTGTCTTCCGTGCCTTCTGTGGTTTAAAAAAAAAGGATATATAAGAACCACGGAACACACAGAAAGCACAGAATAAGAACTAAAAATTTCTGTGTCTTCTGTGCCTTCTGTGGTTTAAAAAAAAAGGATATATAAGAACCACGGAACACACAGAAAGCACAGAAAAGGTTCTATAAAATTCCGTGTTTTCCGTGTCTTCTGTGGTTAAAAAAAGGAGTTTACTATGGATTTTCTATTTAAAGATGAAACATTTACAATCCGTGGCGCTATTTTCGAGGTCTATAAAGAGATTGGACCGGGGTTTCTTGAATCAGTATATCAGGAATGTCTGGAAAAAGAATTTTTAATTCAAAAAATTCCTTTTCAAAGACAAGTGGAACTAAAATTAAGCTATAAGGGAGAACCTTTACAACAATATTTCAAAGCTGATTTGATTTGTTATAATTCTATTATCATTGAGGTAAAAGCAGTTAAAGCACTCGATCCAATTCACAAAGCACAAGTAATGAATTATTTGAACGCAACCGGCTTACGGCTTGGTTTACTTGTTAATTTTAAAGCATACCCTAAAGCCATTATAGAGAGAATTGTTTTATGAATTTATTTCGTGACTTTTGTGGTTTAAAAAAAGTTTATACATGAACCACGGAACACACAGAAAGCACAGAAAAAGAACTAAAAATTTCTGTGTCTTCTGTGCCTTCTGTGGTTTAAAAAAATAGGAGTGAGACAATGACCGATATCATACAAAAACAATTAGGCGCGACCCTCTGGAAGATCGCCGACCAACTCCGCGGGGCAATGAATGCCGATGACTTCCGGGATTATATGCTCTCTTTCCTGTTTTTACGCTACCTTTCGGATAACTATGAGGTTGCGGCTGCAAAAGAGCTTGGAAAAGATTATCCGAAGCTGCAAGCAGAGGATAAACGAACACCCCTCTCAGTTTGGTATGACGAAAACAAGAGTGATACTGCTGTGTTTGAAAAGCAGATGCGCCGTAAAATTCATTATGTTATTAAACCTGAATATCTCTGGAGCAATATATACGAACTGGCAAGAACCCAGAGCGATGACCTCCTTAAAACATTACAGGCCGGGTTTAAGCATGTAGAGAATGATTCCTTTGAGAGTACTTTCCAGGGTTTGTTTTCTGAAATCAATCTTGATTCAGAGAAACTTGGTAAAAACTATTCTCTTCGCAATGCAAAACTCTGTACCATCGTCACCAAAATAGCCGAAGGGCTTTCGGAATTTTCTACCAAAAGTGATATTTTAGGCGATGCCTATGAATACTTAATAGGTCAATTTGCCGCCGGTTCAGGTAAAAAAGCCGGGGAGTTTTATACACCCCAACAGATTTCCACCATACTTTCCCGCATCGTTACATTGGATAGTCAAAACCCTGCTGCGGGAAAAAAGAAAAAGCTGCAAAAAGTCCTGGACTTTGCCTGTGGTTCAGGTTCACTTCTTTTAAATGTAAGAAAACAGCTTGGCTCAAACAGCATCGGGCAAATTTACGGGCAGGAAAAAAACATTACCACCTACAACCTCGCGAGGATGAACATGCTCCTCCACGGATTAAAAGACTCGGAGTTTCAAATACATCATGGAGACTCCCTACTTAACGACTGGGATATTTTAAATGAAATGAATCCGGCTAAAAAGCTTGAATGTGATGCTGTGGTTGCCAATCCTCCTTTCAGTTATCGATGGGAACCGAAAGAGGCGATGGGAGAAGACTTCCGGTTTAAAAGCTATGGACTTGCGCCTAAATCCGCTGCTGATTTTGCTTTCCTGTTGCATGGCTTTCATTTTCTAAGTGATGAAGGAACCATGGCAATCATTCTGCCTCATGGTGTTCTTTTCCGGGGTGGAGCAGAAGCGAAAATCAGAACAAAGTTACTCGAAGATGGTAATATTGATACCGTTATCGGCTTACCGGCGAATCTATTCTTTTCCACCGGCATCCCGGTATGTATTCTCGTATTAAAAAAATGCAAAAAGTTTGATGATGTTTTATTTGTAAATGCCAGTGAATGCTTTGAAAAAGGTAAACGGCAAAACTTTCTTTCGGAAGAGCAAATCGATAAAATAATTGATACATATCAATACCGAAAAGAAGATGAGCGGTATTCACAACGCGTTTCAATGGAAGTAATCAAAAAGCATGAATACAATCTGAATATTTCACGGTACGTGAGTACGGCACAACCGGAGGAAAAAATTGATATCAATAAAGTCAATAAAGATCTGGTTGAAATAGAGAAAGCAATGAACAAGGCGAAGAAAACTCATAATAATTTCCTTAAAGAACTTGGCTTGAAAGAATTACCATGAATAACAGATGTTATTTACATTGATAGACTATGAGAAGAAAGCATCCCCCTTTCTGTGAGTGGTCTTTTACTCCAAACAGCATTATTTTTTTAAGTGAGTGACTCTGCAAATATTGCGGAAATAGCTAAAAGAAACTAAGGACACAGTTTATTAGGAATATGTTGCAGATAATAACTTTGGTAAAATAGATTTCATTTTTTCCGCATTTAATTCTTGACAAATTCACCTATTCATGATATAAGTAATTTCTATTAAAAAATAAAAAATCGAAAAAGGAAAAATTGCCTTTATGAAAAAAATAAGTATCGCGCTTTGTCTCTTTTTTATGTCGTTTTCACTACAAGCACAAGCATTAGGTGATGTAAATGAGAGTGGTATCATTGATATAATAGATGCCTTAATCATCGCACAGTATTATGTAAATATTCGTATTAATTATTGCAATCTCAATGTTGCGGATGTTAACTGTGACAATCGAATTGATATTGTTGATGCTTTGGTTGTCACGCAATATTATTTAAATATTATTTCAGTATTTCCCTGTTCCAACACACCGACTCCGACACCCTCCCCAACGCCCATTCCGACTCCAATTCCTACGGAAACTCCCATACCAACCGATGTACCTACCACGGCTCCCACTCCCGAACCGACAGACCTCCCCGGAACCGGTGAAGTACGGCTCATTCCTGCAACAAGTAATGTCAATTCAGGTGCTCTCTTTGTTACGTCAATTGATATAAATGCAGGGTTCCATGAGTATGCCCATTATGAATTTGTTATTTATTTTGACAGCAGTATTGTTACGGTAAATACCGCGGTTGGTTCAGCCGGTGTTACTATCGGTACAAACGGATTTATAAGTTCCGTAGATGCCTCTTCTTCCGGTATAATCCGGATTATCGGCGACCGCAGCACGGGGATTCCTTCCGGCGGTGAAAACTTACGGGTAAACTGGATCGCTTCCTCAACTAGTGGGGGCCAGACAAGGCTGGACCTTATTGTCTACGTTTTAGCAGACGAAAATAACAATACCATCGGATTTCCCGAAGGATTTCCCGGTTATGTGAATGTCACCTATACAACACCCGCGCCGACTCCCACACCGACACCAATACCCACAGCAACACCGGCACCGGATGTGACCCCGGTCAGTACCCTAGCCCCGGAAGATACTCCCGAACCGACTCCTACACCTATCGGGGAACCGGGATTAGTATTTTTCCATCCCGGATCACTCACAGTAAAGGGTGGTGATCTTTTTACCACAGCCCTTAGAATCGATACGGCACCTTACGATTATGGGAGTTACGAGTTTACTATCTATTACAACAACGCGCACATTACCACCGATACTTCCCGGGGGAATAATGGTGTAACACCCGGAACAAATGGGTTTGTTACATCCGTAGAGAATAGTTCCGGCGTCATACGAATTATAGGAGACGGATTTTCCTTTCCCGGTACCGGGGAAGATGACAACCTTATTATACATTGGATCGCCGAATATTTTATAAGCGGTACTACAACCCTGGACCTGGAGGTATATGATTTACGCGATAGTGAGGGCTACATTATCGGAAATCCCCGTGGAAATGACGGAACAATTGAAGTCATCTATGCAGAAGCGCCCACTGAAGCCCCAACTCCCGATCCTACCCAGACCCCGGTTCCCACTGAAACCCCCAATCCAACGGAAACACCTGTAGCCACACCGGACCCAACCCCGACACCAATGCCTGAAAATATGACCGTTGCCCTTGAACTCCCCACTTCCGCGGCCTGGGGAGGGACAAACCACTGGATACCGAATACAGGGGAAGACTTTGGTCCTTTCCGGGTTAAAATAGCAGCAGAGAATCCCAATGGGGGCAATTTCGCTTTTACCGGGGATTTCGAAGCCCTTGACATCCTGCCGCCTTTGGATGATAATTTTGATTCATCGGAAACAGGAGATAGTAATATAAAAACGAACAAAGGAACATGCCAGTATTATGTTTATGCCTGGCAAACGAATGAAAACCCCCAATTAATAAAGATATTTCGATTAAACAGTGGTATTATGAATAGTGCTGCGAGATATGAGACCGTTTTCTCGGCAACCGGAGCTGATCTAAAAGTCGGCACAGGAGGGTATCTTTATTATGATTATTATGGTACGATATATAATTACTTTACCATTAATGCCGAAACAGGAACCGGAACAATCCGCCCTGGGGATGATTTGCGATTGCGGTTTGGGTTAGTGTATTACCCGGAGTTTAATGAGATGGTGGGTGCGGGAGAGTTCATTTCTGTCTACGACAAGACTCTGCTTGCTCGAGCAATGCAATATTGTAATAATGATGCCGGAATTTCAGATTGGACCCGGTGGAATGACGGTGAAACAGTTACCGATGCCGTTGCTTACAGCTGGGGCTGCGCCGATTCCATAGCCGATTTTAACGCAGACCTGGAAGAGCAGCGTGCCGCCTTGTCTGCATATTATGCAGATACGAATACCGAGCTTCTCGGAGAAAATCCAGCCCCCGCCGAACACCAGGACTGGTCTCCGTGGACGCAGACAGTAGCACCCGGTCAGGGAAATGACAGGTGGTTCAATTACCTTTGGGGTGAATTCGATCCGGACACGGAGACTTACAATTCTTTGACTATTAACGGAACAAAATATAATCCGTATATCCCCGGATTGTCCACTTGGAAACAACGAGACCAGGGGAATTATCATGATTATGATTCAAAAAGATCCGCAGGTACTGATTGTTCGGGATTTGTCCAGAAATGTGCTGGTTATACCGGTAATCCATATTTTATGCCTGATATTCAGGCACGTATTACCTGGGGTGGCGGTTCAGAAGATTTAATCGGACCTGAGGGTTTTGCCGGTGATATTCATACCTGGCCTGTTGTGAATCGTAACTTATTGATACCGGGGGATGTTTTAAGTAGTAGTGGACATGTCGCAATGGTTTGGAAGGTTGTATACCAGGGTGGTACAAGGGTGATTGAAGATATGAGTGAAAATGTTATTGTTATTGAATCAACAAAAGGAAGATTTAATGTATGGAAAGTAATGAATACTAATACGTGGCTTGATTTGGGAGTTGATTATAATCCTAAAAGACTTAGAACAAATAATTAGGAGGTAAATAAATGTATAGATTATTATATATAATTTTGTTTTTCTCATTTTTAACA
>JAFGRV010000077.1 GCA_016934975.1 Spirochaetales bacterium
TATTATTAAACTATATTTATTATATTTGTGTTCCATATATATATTGAATCGGATTTATTTACTAAATACTCAACTTTTTTAAAGATTTACACTTTGTTATTCTAAATAGTTCCGACTATTTACTATCTAAAAAACAGCTTCCGGTCTATAATGTAAAGCGCTGCCTGCCACAGTGCTTTTTTAGGGAGTATCAATTATTTTCTTTTGATATAAAGAATTATAATTGATATTCCTCTATCGTCTAAAGGTATTATAATAACTTAGCTATTTTTTGTCAAATCAATTCCCATTTGCCCGGCAATTCTTATATGGAATTCTTGACAGGATTAACAGGAAAAGAAAATTAGCCGGGAATAATTGATAGATTTAATATCTTTGCCGGAAGTGGCAATACAGAAAGGTGAGCTGGTTGGCAGGTAAAACTTAAATTGCCAGGATCCGCGATCCTGGCAATTTTAAAATTCCCTGGACAGGCCGGCTTCATACCGGTTTTCCCGTCTTAACCGTAATCAGAACCTCATGAAGAAATCCCAGGTCTCTTGCGCTACCCAGTTGACACCGTTTTCCGTCACAGTGTCCGTATGCCCTCCCTGGAAGGAGCTGAATACCACGGGATAACCCTCCATACACCCCGAGAACTCTGTAGTAACATGCCTGCTGCTGGTTGCCAAAGGTATGTTCGATGGTATGGTACATCCATTATCTTCAATGTGCTGTAAAACACAATATTTACCGCCTGTTTTATTCGCATCGGAGTTAACCCAGGAACAAGTAGTGTCATTTGTGCCGGTGGTTTGGTAATACGCGATGGGCTTATGGGTGTTGGTTGGAAGCCAGATATTCCAATTGGCCGGGGCATAACAGGCGACCGCACGTAAGTCGTCCTGAAAAGTCAATGAGAGGGAGTAGGAGAACATTGCGCCATAGCTGAATCCGCAGCTGAAAACACGCGAGGTATCCACACATAGTTTACTTTTAAACAGCGCGAGCATGTCAGCAAAGAAGGCATGGTCTTTCTCACCCTGATTCCACAATGGAGTATCGGTGCCGGTTCCGTTGGGCGCAACGAAGATGACGGGGATATTAGCTCTGTCCGCTAAAGGTTTGAGCCCGTAATAGTTAGCTCCTGCGACTCCCTGGGCGCTGCTGCCATAGCAGTGCATGCCGAAAATCAGCCTGTAGGGTGTATTTTTATCATAGTTTGCAGGAATGTTGATGATATACTGCCTGCTAAGACCGGCGCTCGAAATCGTGTAGGTGCCGCTTCTTAAATCCGAAAGGTCTTTGCCGCACCCTTCGCTGCAATTAATGCATTCGGGTACTTCTGTCGGCACTCCTGTCGGTCCCGGGGTCGGGGCTGTACCGGATTGAATGCTGATGCCATTGATCTTCGGATTTTCGGTTACTATGGTGAACTGAATGTCAATCTGTCCGCTTGAGTCGGCGGTGGTTGTGAACGCCCGGGCGATAGCTCTGTTCTGGCCTCCCGCTGCTGAGTAGATGTCGAAGTCGGTGAGCACCGGGGTACCGTTGATGGACACGTTGAACACCCGGCTGCCGGAGGATGTCAAATAGGTTTCGGCGAAATACAGCGTCACGGCGTACGTGCCGCCCGAAGTGAAACCCGGGATCGTATAGGTCATCTCCCCGTAACGCTCGTCGTTGAAGAGCGCAGCCGGGGGCGGATTGTCAGGGATCTGCGAAACATCGATGGTGTTGGTATTGTTGTAGGTGGTCCCCCCGGAGTAGTACTGATCGGCCTGGAAGCTTCCCACGGCGGAAGAACTGCCGCAAGCGATGGAGATGGACTCGTTTGGCATTGACGTAGGATTCGGAGTCGGTGCAGGAGTTTCCTGACATGGGAAGTCTGAAATGAGTCCCACGTACAGCTGAGCTATAAGAAGCGCATCGATTATGTCAACAGAATCCGAGCAGTCCACGTCCGCGCACGCGTCATTGTAATTCGCCGGATTCAAGTTCACGTATGCCTGCGCTATAATCAGGGCATCTACAATATCAATTATTCCGCTTTCGTCCACATCACCCATGAGAGAACATGAAGACGTCTGCGCTAATAAAAATACGGGTAACATTAAAAGTACCACGAAAAATAAATATAATTTTTTCATTTTTTTTGCTCCTTTTTTTAAATTTCTTGCGTTATCGTTACCGCATATTTATTGTATCATATTATGGCGTGAAAGTAATTAGCGATGCAACGTAAAAAAACCGCAATTTTATCGCATATTTATAAGCTGTTTTAGTATTTTAATTATTTCCCCCTCATTACAATCGGAAATACTGACAATTTTTTAATTCCTTGTGTAAATGTTTTCTGTGCAGGCTTCCCTTGTATTTCGGCTCACTTCGAGGTTGTATTTTAGAGAAAGTTTAACAGTTGTCGTTATCTACATTATTTATGTAAAGTATGCTCATGATGTAGAGCATAGGAGATGAACTTTTGTCGTTTTCTGTTTTCTATAAAAAAATAGTGGCAAAACTATTTATTATGAGTAAAATATGAGATATGCTTTAAATAGGTTACAGATAACTTGACTTATTTATATTTAAGTGCTACTAGTATGATTATATTTTAAAAACAGGACTAAGGAATACTGACAATTTTGTGAATTCCTGATTTACTAATCAGGACAGTATATTCCAATTATAATGCCATTGTAGTTTTATAAAGGTGTATTTCATTTCCTTTCATTAATTAAGTGCTCTTAATTAATGAAAGGAAATGAAAAATTCCAAACAGGTGAGTATAGTGAGTAATGATACCCAACATTCTAAAGAAAAAATAAAACAGCTTAGAAAAAAAATTAAAAATGTGATTGTAAATAACAACCTGCCTCTTCAACGGATGGTATCGGAGATCGATCCTGTCTTCGATTTTCACCAAGCTGCCGGAAAAACCTATGGGATATCCCTGACAAAACAGGAAAAAGCGGATATTATTGCTAAAACTTTTTCAGATAAAAAAATACTTGAATTTGTTCATTTATTAATTGATATCTATAAGAAGAACGGTTTATATTCCGGGAAAAAATATATTATTAAAGGAATCAATGCTCTTATCCACACATTGGTATGTGAAGAAAAAAGTAATTCCGATGCAGTCATTGTGTTAAAAACGGATATTTCCGGGAGTTCGACATTAACACTCCACTATCCTCATGAAATGAAATTAATCGTAAATGATATAAAAAGAAATATCGAAAGCATTTGTTCCGGTCGTGGCGGAATATCCCTGAACTGGCAAGGTGACGGCGGGTTTTTTTTATTTGATTCATCAGGCTCTTTTAAAGAGAAATGTCATAATTCAGTTCTCAGCGGAATAAATATCATGCATTGGCTTGTGGATTATAATCTTTTTTTAAACAGAATTGATGAGAAAATAAAGCTGAAGGTTATTATTGATTCTACTTTTCCTACTGATCTAAAAGCTGAACACGTTCTTTCCAGCAAAATCTATAATAAAATAAATGACCTGGAAAAGAATTATGCAACCCCGGGAACAGTTTTACTCTCCACTACTATTTTTACCGAATTATCTAATAAAATCAGGTCTTTTTTGTCATCAATATACATAGCTGATTATAAGTACCGGTCAAAATATTATGAATACACTATAAAAATGGCTGCTTCGAAACAGTAAATGATAACCTCCAGGGATGTTGCCGTCTTTCGTTTGTCTCAGCGCTGTTATTTCCCGGTCTATAAATAATTTTTCACATGGATTCTGCATTGCCATTAATGCAGATTCAATAGTATAATACGCCATGGATGATAAAATTTACTTTACCTATCAGCATATACATAAATTGGTTCATAAACTTGTACAGGATATTATATCTTCCGGTTTCACCTTTGATTGTATTGTCGCCATAGGGACAGGGGGATTTATTCCTGCCCGGATTTTTAAAACGTACCTTAACAAACCTATTTTCACAGTCGGAATACAGTATTATGACGAGAACAACAATCCCTCGGAAAGTCCCAGGAAAATACAGTGGATCGATGAGGTGGAAAGGAAGCTTAAGGGAAAAAGAATCCTTCTAGTAGATGAAATTGACGATTCCAGAACAACTCTCGTCTTTTGTTTAAACGAATTATTACATCATGAACCGAAACAGGTTGCCATTGCTGTTATTCATAATAAAAAAAAGATAAAAAATGCCGACTTTCCACATGAAGTGGTTTATTTCTGTGGGGAGTATATAGAAGATAAATGGGTGGAATATCCATGGAGCGCTTTGGATATTGATGAACATGACCGGTGTGCAGCAATAAATGAATATACCTAAGAGATCCTCTGCAAAGTCCGATTTGTGAACGGCGGGGTGAGGAATCAGGTCACTAAAGGAGGACAACATGAAATATGTCGCAGCTATTTTTATCTTCATCGGAGTGAGTGTTTCATTATTTTCAACGGGTTCATCTGAACCAAATAACGAACCAAAGAAGGAAATCAAGGAAAAACAGGAGGTGTTTATGAATCAATCTGGTTTTGAATATGATACATTTGCTATTTCCGGTAAGAATCTTACTATCTCGTTTATCGGACATGGTACTCTTATGCTGGAATACGATAATAAGATCATACATGTAGATCCGGTATCGGCAGAAGCAGATTACTCAACTCTGCCAAAGGCTGATATTATCCTGATCACACATGCTCATGGAGATCACCTGGAAGGTAATGCAATTAGCAAAATCAAAAAAGAGGATACTCTTATTATTGGATCGGAAGAATCTATAAAAATAGTAAAAGAGGGTCATATTTTAAAAAACGGTGAAAAGGGAGATTTTCTTGGGATACAGATCAATGCAGTTCCCGCGTATAATACAACTCCCGGAAGAGATAAATATCACCCCAAAGGCCGGGATAATGGTTATATTCTTGATTTTAACGGGAAGCGCGTGTATATTGCGGGAGATACGGAAGATACTCAGGAGATGATGGCATTAAAAGGTATTGATATCGCCTTTTTACCGATGAATCAGCCTTATACGATGACCCCGGAACAAGTTGCCCGTGCTGCCAAAACCTTCCGGCCGAAGGTATTGTATCCGTATCATTTCGGTAGTACGGACACGAGTATTCTCCTTGACCTCTTGAAAGATGAAACGGATATTGAGGTGCGTATCCGTAAACTTGATTAATCTTCTTTGAATAAATCTACGACTTCCTTTGGCGACTGTGATTCAATCAAAGTTCTGCATATAGCAGCGGATCGTGTCATTTTTGCTATTTCGGCGAGTGCCTCGATATGCGGACCGGATTGATCCGGGGGTGCGAGGATGATGAAAAAAAGGTGAGATGGTTTTCCATCCAGGGCTTCGAAGTCAATACCATCCGGGGAAATTCCGATTGCCATCGTAAGATTCTTTACTTCCGGACACTTGGCGTGGGGAACTGCAATCCCATTCTCCAATCCGGTACTTCCTTGAGCTTCCCGTTTTAATATTGCCTCGTTCGCAGCATCGAAATCACTTATTTTTCCTGCATCAACCAGAATTTGGATGAGTTCTTTGATAATTTCGGGTTTTGACTTTGAAATGAGTGGTACTTTCACTACATCTTCATTAATTAAATCTACAAGGGCCATAGGTTTTATCCTTCCTTTAATCACTTTTCTGCTTTTTTATGGATGTCAATGGTAACTATTCAGGCTCAATAAGGCATCTCTAAAAATATATTGTCAAATATTACTCCTCTCTGTCAAGTCCTTAAACAAAATAAATAAAACTCATGATTTTTATTCATTGAATTTTCTTCATTTATCCTCTCTTGATTTTTCATATCATTCACTATAAAGTAGACTGATGGCTGACAGCGGCATACTGGAAAGCAGGAACCTTACTCTTTCGTTACTCTCGGAAAATGATTTCAATATTATTTTTCCCCTCATGAACCGTCCTGAAATACTTGATACCATGGTTCTTCATTATCCCCTGGACCGGGAAGAATGGTACGATATTTTTAAAAATAATCCCGAAAAGGCGGCACAAGGCAAAGAGTTTGGTTTTATGATCACCCTTAAAAAGAATAAGAAAATAGCGGGAATGTGTGATCTGCTGGATGTGAATGAAAAAAGGGAAAAAGCGGAACTTGGCTACTGGATATCACCGGAATTCAGAAAGCAGGGGATCGCTTTTGATGCATGTAAATTGCTTATTGAGTATGGTTTTAGCCATGTGGGTTTACATAAAATATGGGCGGAAACCTTTTCAACTAATACACCGAGTCAGGGATTACTTGAAAAACTAGGCTTTAGAAAAGTGGGAATCCTGGAAAAAGAAGTATTTAAGCATGGAATGTGGCGGGATAGAGTGCTTTATGAATTGTTGAACCCGGAATCATAGAAGAGTTTTTTTATGTTCAGCTCTTAAGGCACAATGCGTCCAGATTGCACCGGAAAGATCGGCGATACCGAAGGTTATGACTATCGGATGAATATATCCCGGGATGACACAGAGTGTGAGGAACAAAGGGGACAGAGCTCTTGTATGGGTTGTCCAGGTATAGAAATCCACCATTTTTTTTTGTTTAAAACTCGCCCGGATATAAAAATAACCGTAACAGAGGACAAGAACTCCGATAATACGAAACATTACAGGTTCTTCAGAGGGAATATGCAAAAAGGTTAAAAAAAAGTCCGGAAATAGTATGAAAAGAAGACCCCCTGTGAAGGTATAAATACCAAAAATTAAAATACTCTTTGCAGCGTGATTCATAATCCTGCTCCTTGTTGTTTCGGATAAAAGATGATTAATATGATCCCGGAAGTCTCTGGTGAAAGACGTGAGATCGAATCGTCATATTAATAAAAAAAGTAATAACCCGTTTTGTCAGTGATCCGGATTGATGTACTGTCCGTTTTAAAATTCTTGGAATGCTGTAGAGTTTTTGATAGGTCCACCAGAATTCCTTTTCGAGGGAGGAAGGACTCATCAAGGCGGGCTTAAAAACAGCGTGCATGAGGTTATAATAATTCAGGTCATTCTGTATTATCCGGTTTTCAGATTCCAGACGCTTATAAAGTGTTGATCCCGGGGCAGGAGTAAGGATATAGAGAAGGGGAAAGGCAATATGTATTGTATCGAGAAATGCTATGAGTTTTTTGAATGCTCCGGGAGAATCGTGATCAAAACCTAAGACTATGAGGGGTGCGACAACGATACCCAGGTGGTGCAAATAATCAAGACCATCTTTATAATCATCAACCTTGTTAAATCCCTTATTGACACTATCAAGGTTTTCCTGAAGGATCGATTCGAATCCGATACTCACTCCCGAGCATCCCGCATCCGCGGCAGCAGACATCAGCCTTGAATCATTTATCACTTCCGTGCCGAGCTGGCTGATCCAGTGAATCTGCAAAGGCTTCATCGCTTTAAATAATTCAAATGCATAATCCTTGTCAGCTGTCAGGTTATCATCCATAAATGCCATGTGGCGGATGTTTAATTTTTTTAATGCCTTGATGTCACGTATAACATGGGCAATCGGACGGACCCGGTGATTATGCTGTGACCAGGGAGATGCGACACAGAAATCACAATGATGGGGGCATCCTCTGCTCGATTCGATGGGGAAAAAGATCCCGTGGCGTGAGCGGTCCACAAGATCGTAACGCGGCACCGGAAGGCTCCCTATGTCCGTGAGGTGATGAGGATCTCCGTAAACAGGTTGTAATTTTTTGTTTTGTGCATCTCGAATGATCCGGGGCCATACATCTTCCGCCTCTCCCAGGACAATCGCATCTGTATGAGGTGCCGCAAGATGATGAAGCTGATTGAGAATCTTACCCCCCATAACAATATAACATCCCTTTGAGCGGAACAGTTGGGCGATACGGATCGCCCGGAAGAGTGAAATCCCCATGATCGAAATACCTACCAGGTCCCATTCTTCGTCTATGGGAAGTGAGTGAACGGAATCATTACATAAGTGAACTTCCGCCTCCTTTGGTGTGACTGCGGCTAAGAGGGGCAAGGTGATGCCGTGAATCCAGGCCTTTTTCCCTTTGACCAGGGAACCTCCCTGGGTGATATGCGAGGCGTGAACGAGGAGTATCCGCATTAGTGACGAACCCTGTAACAGGTACGCCGGAACCTGGGATGTGAGTGATCCCCGGAAAGAGCTTTCCCCATAATCCGTCTGCCTGCCAGCCATGCTCCGAGGCCTGCTTCATAGAGTCTGTCTTTTACTGTCGCGGGTCCGAGGAGTGAGACGACCTGGTTATGTATCCTCCCGACTTTTTTCTTAATCATCTCTGTCGGTGCATATTTTTTGATCCAGGGTAATACGATTCTCGATTCAAGTAATTGTTGTTTATAATGCTCTCCCCGGGCCCGGAGACGTTTATCCCTGACATGACGAAAACGCTCATACCCCTGACACAACACGTTAATTGACCGGAAGATCCCGGGGCCATGGGTGGTAAACAATTTTTCTATTGTTTTCTCTATCCAGTACCGGACTTGTCCCGGGGGGAAATTCTTAAATTCGATTGTTTCGCTATAGGCATGCTGCTCTTTCCAGTCATGGAGACGCAGGCGGTCTTCATTTTTTATGGTATCCCATATTTCCGCTCCCGGTCCAGGCACTAATGCCGCAACCTGGATCATGGTGGGTTCGAGGGAAATTAGGTAGTTGATATCTTCTTCGATGTTGTGTGTTGATTGTTCGTCCAGACCGATGATAAATGAACCGGTGGTCTGAATACCGGCAGCGTGAAGTGAGGGGAAAATCTTTTCCGGGGTAATGCCTTTTCTTTTTTCAAGGTTTGTAAATTTTGATTCTACCCCGATCCAGACAGAACCGATCCCCAGACTGGCGAGTTCTTCAGGGTCATAGGATGATATGTTTTTTACCGAAGACATAATTTCTATGGAAAAACGATCCAGTCGGGTTTCCGGATCCTCTTCCATACGATTCCGGATTTCTTCTGCGTATGACCTGTCACCAAGGAAATTTTCACAGAAAAAAGCGAGATGTGTCATGGCAGGATATGTTCTTAAGTATTGTTTTGCCTGGTGAGCAATCTCCTCAGGCGATAACATGACGAGTTGTTTGTGATGATAATAAGCGCTTGTCTGACAAAATGGACAGGCATTTTCACAACCAAAGGCGATAATAATACAGCCGACCGGCCGGGCTGCAAAAGGCGCACCAAAGGGATACAATACCTGGGGAGGGAGGTCTGATGAAAAAGGCCGGTCTGCGGGTTCACCTAAATACCGGCGCATAAAACCGATACCCTCTTCCCGGCACACCTCATCGAAAAGACCATCCGGATTACTATCCGATTCAAGACTGTGGTCGAGACATTGAACCCCATACCCTCCGAGAATAATTTTTGTTTTCGGCGAATAGTTTCGAATCATCTGACATGCTTTAAGAGAATCATTTTTCGATGAATTGGAAAAACTGATTCCGACAATATCATAGCCTTTTGAAAGTTCCCTCTGTAATTGCTTCATCGTGGGATATTCCATCACCGTTGCGGGGCTCTGAATATTTTGAGCAATATAATGGAGTCCCAGAGGTGGTGAATAATAATTGAAAGTAAAAATCCCCTGTCCGGCAGAGAGTCTGCTGCTAAAAAGATCGAGTGGGTTGCCTGGGTATCCTGTCAGAGTAAAAGGTGAAGGAGTCGTGGTAAGGAGTATTCTCGGCATTATTACCTCCCAAAATGAATGAACATCATTAAGGACCCTCCAAATACTTCCATTTTAAAAACGGGAGTTTTGGGTTGTCCCCTTTGTTTTAAATTATACATTCCGGACTCACTTATTTCAAGTTTACTACCAAAGCAGAGGGCTTGTTCGTTTCCGTCTTTCGCACCATGACCCGGGTTCTCAAAAATAGTAAGATCGAAAAACCTGTGGGCTCTGAAGGGATTACTGGTCTCTAAAAACCCTCAATTCCGGAAGACTCACCTCGGGAAATAATATTGTTTTAAAACTTTTCAACATTGTCTGAACAAGAATATTTTTTGAGCGTATATAAAAATGAACCGGAATAAATCTGCTTCCGACTCTTTGTTTGATGAAATGCGATGTCTGCCCCATATCGAGATATTTGCAGCCCTCTTTTATTGCCAGAGAAATAATTCCATATATAAGATTAAAATAAACATCATAACATCTGTTTTTTGTATAATCCAGACCGATGAGTAAAAAAGTCATTTTTTCACCCTTGCTATGAATTAATGCGGCCCCTAACACCCTCCCATTCAAAACAAATGAAAGTATTTTCATTTCCGGTTTCATATTCCGGATTAACTCTTTAAAAAAAGAACTGTTCAATACTTCCAGTTTCACTTCTGCCCGTTCCATCACATTCAGATACAACGAGTGGAATATCCTGTGACTGCACAGTTCACCATTCTCCAGGATGAGTTGAGGATATTCCGGTTGTTCCATTGCCGGATCGTACTCGATAAGGACAGGAGTTGTCATATTTATTTTTTTAAGGCTTTTTTTTATAAGATTGCGGTAATGATGTTTGAGTGAGGATAGGTAATCGGTAAAGCTGTTCCACTTGATTTCCAGCGTTCCATACGGAAGACTCGGCGCCCGTATGAAATCATACTTTTTAATATAATCCATATCCTGGCTGCTCTCATACTGGAGAAATTCTTTGAAACAAAGATTGTTAATGTTTTCCTCTTCGCATAACGTTTCCATTTTATCGATGACAAGATCGATTATTTCATTTTTATACAGATTATTTTTAATGATGATATTCGGTTTTCCGATTGAAATGGGGAGTCCGCAAAACAATATGTTTATTCTAAAAAAACCGGGTAGGAGTTTTCGTATTTTATCGAAGAGAATTTGAATCATCTTCCCAAGAAAGAGATCAAGACAGATTGAAAAATGAGAAAGGACGGCGCTCCCTATGATTGTTTTTCCCTCATAAAAAATCAGATAGCGGAATGTGGCATCCATCACGTGTGCGTTTTCCATTGATGTTAAAAAAGCATGTTGATGAAAAAACTCATTCCCCGAGAGAATGGAATCCCAGTGAAGAGAATCGATGGAATGAATGGATGTATATGTCGATATGGAAACAGCTTTTTTCATGTATTTTTATTTTATAAAATACCCTTCCTTTTTTTCCGGCGATTCAACAACCGGGAATGTTTATGGGCATTCCGTAACGCAAATAAAACACGAATCCCCCCAAACAACAAACGTATATACTGCTTTGTAAAGATTGATGGTACTGTTCGTAAATGAAGTTTGCTGGTCCGGAATGGATTTAATAGTATGGCAATATAGATACGTCGAATTTGCCTGTAAAATTCCTTTAAGGGTAATTTCGTCGGTAAGAGCGTATGCTGCATATCCCAGAGTTCGAAATCCGATCGCCGGATTATCAGGTTTTTTTCGTATGACTCATAAATTTTTGTACCGGGCAAGGGAGTTAACGGCTGTATGACAACAAAATAGAGTTTTGTTTTTTCAATATAATCCCGCAGGCGTTTAAAATCTTTTTTATCCCACCGGGGATCCACAATAAATGAACCATAAATATCAATATTATTTCGTCTCATTATTTCCAAAGCCCTTGTATTAATATCCACCGAGGCTTTTTTATCATATTTTTTTAATTCACTATCCACAGGTGATTCAAGGCCAAGGATACATGCTTTTAAACCGATGTGAGCCCATGCCCGGATAATCTCGGGATGATGTACAATAAAACCGGCATGACAATAGGTAAGATAATCTTTTTTAATTCCTTTTTCTACAATAAGGTCGTGAACCCGCATGAGATGGCGTGGATCTATAAAAAAAGTATCGTCTACAATATAAATATCTTTTACCTTTATCTGAGATATTTCATCGATGATAGATTCGGGTGACCGGGTATATACTCTTCCGTCGGTTAATTCCCAGCAAAAACAAAAATTACATCTAAAAGGACAACCAAAGGTTGTTTTGAGTAATGCCACAGGTTGATGAAACAAATAATAGTAGCGTTTGTGATATTTCTGCAAAAGATCGCGTCTGGGGAATGGAAGATGTTCGACATCAACCTCTAACTTCCTGCTTTCGGTAAAATGAAGATTTTCCCCCTTATGTAAAGCAAGATTCGGGATCGCCTCTAACGGAATATTTGTTTCCAGGTTATGTATAATCTGCCGGATTAAACGAACCCCCTCACCGATTGCAATAATATCGATAGACGGATCTTTGAAATCCCCGGGGAGAAGGGTAGCGTGAACACCACCGGCAATGGTAATTATTCCGGGATCTATTTTTTTTGCTCTCCTGCATATCTCTTTTACCAGGGGTACTCCGGTAATGTATGAACTGGTGCCGAGAATATCAGGTCTGAACTTTTTTATTGTACCGGAAAGATTTTTTTCAAAGATCATATCCAGAATTTCAACAGTATGTCCATGTAGTCCGGCCGCGATGTATTCCAGTTCCAGAGGTTCGCAGATCATAAGATTTTTTAATCCGATGGTATATTTCGGAGGACAGGGACGTACCAATAATATTTTCACTTTATTTTTTTTCCTTCATCCATGATGATTGATTGATATACTCTGTAGGTCTTATTCACTTTGAATTGAAGCTTTGTAAGAACATCCCTGATACGTTTGTTGGATTCGATGACCACGGTTAATTCACATTTTTTATACCCTTTTGCTTTGCCTCGTTTATGGAGTCTATCGATCATGAGGATTACTGCACCGGAAAAACGGTAGTCCGGGTGAACGCAGATCACCATTGTCCTGGAATTCCTTATTTTTTTTCTTTTCAGCAAAAGGTAAATAAATCCAAAGGGGAAAAGTCTTCCTTTTATCTTTTTAATAATTTCATTGACATCCGGGAGAATTAAGCAGAAACCTATTGTCTTTTTATCAATTTCGGCGAACACAATGAGATCATCGTCTGCAAATAAGGTAAAGGCTTTGCCCATTTCCCCGGTTTCTTTATCTGTTATGGGGACAAACCCCCAGACATCGGAAAAACTTGTATTATAGATTTCCTGGATGCGCTTGAGTTCATTTTTTAATTCCTTTCGCACGATAGATCGTATCCGGATGGGGGAGTTTTTTTCCAGCCGGTTTACAATTCGTGTCACTATTTCCGGGTAGGTATGGTCAAAACTCCAGTCATAACAATACAGATCCATTGCTTTTTCAAAACCGCACTCCTTCATTAATGTCTGATAATAGGGGGGGCAATAATTGGTCATGAATGCCGGGGGCGAATCAAAACCCTGGATCAGAAAACCGCTTTCATCGTTTGTCGTAAAGTTGACGGGTCCCATGACAGTATCACAATTCCATTGTTTCAGGCAATCCTTTATCGCCTGCATAAGCCCTTGCGCTGCATCCGGATCGTCCCTGGATTCAAAGAGTCCGAAAAATCCGGTTCTGTCTCTGTGCATTGCATTATGCCGGGGATTTAAGATTGCCGCTCCCCGTGCAATAAAATGATTATGTTGATTCAGGACCCCGAAGAGCTTTACTTTTCCGTATTCAAAAAACGGATTTTTCTTATGATCAAGTTTTTCTTTTATTTCCATTTGTAAAGGAGGTACCCAAAGGGGATACTCTTTATAGAGTAGTTCGGGAAACCGGATAAATTGTTTTACAAGGCGGGGTGTAGTTATTTCAATTACCTGAACATCTTTCACTATACAATCCCCGGGGGTATTTTATGCTTAATATGCTTCCGGTAGTGGAAGTTAGCGCCCAGGGAGAAAATATTTTCCAGGATCCCGCGTGTGGGACGGCTCATTAAAAATCTTCTAAAAATGACAGGGAGGCGATATAATTTTTTATAAAGCTTCCAAAACTCTTTTTCGAGGCGGAGATGGTTCATTTTCCTGGGATAAAAAACCAAACGGGCGCCATTATAATGAGCATGATTATAATCAAATATTCTCTTTTCTTTGTCCCATTTCTCAAAAAGGGGAGTGCCGGGAATAGGAGTAATCACATATACCCGGGGTACGGAAATATGATTTTTAATGATAAAATTGTACATCTCACCGAAAATAGAATCCGTATCCGTATCAATACCTATCATCATTTCAGTACTCACATCAATGCCATGCTCCCGGATTTTTTTGATGTTCCGTGGGTAATGACTCACCCTGTTTATTCCTTTTCTTACATTATTTAAGCTTTCCTGATTCACCGATTCAAGGCCTATGCTGAGCATCGTACAGCCGCTTAAGGCCATGAGGTCCAGAACATCATCGTGTTCCGCGATGTTTATCGCGCACTGGGACATCCAATGAATCTTGAGGGGGATGAGGGCTTTGCACAGGTCGGAGAGATATGTGGTATTAATTCCGATGTTGTCATCGATAATGGTTATTTTGTTAAAACCAAGACCTTTGATTGCTTCCACGTCCCGGATTATTTCATCAACCGGACGCATGCGGTAGGTGCTCTGATAAAAGCTTGCCACCGAACAGAAATTACAGGTATTTTTACACCCCCGGGCTGCCTGTACCGGCATCCAGAACCCGATCCTTTTTTTATCGAGTAAATCGTACCGGGGAACAGGAAGGTGTTTTAGATCAGATTGGGTTCCGTTATAGAGGGGTTGTATACGTTTGTTCCGGACATCATTTATGAGCTGAACCAGGACATTCTCCGCCTCACCGAGGAGTAGTCCGTCACAGTGGGATTTGTTTTTTTCGAAACCGCCTAATGTCGCGGCGATCCCTCCGATGATAACGGGAATGTTGCGGGATTTAAAATAATCTCCCAGCTCCCATGTCCTTATTATTCCGCTCCCGATGGAACTGATTCCCACGAGGTCCCAATCTTGATGCAGTGGAATATCTTCCGTGACTTCATCGACAATTCTTACGTCAATGTCGCCGGGCATGAGTGCCGCCAGATGGGGGAGGGTGAGTCCCGGCAGCCATATACGCTTTTGTTTTATGATCTTCCCGTCATGATCGTATATTCCCGGGTTTATCAGTAATATCCTCATTTATATCCTTTTTACTCTCAAAAGAAAGCCTTCTCCTGTGGAGGTCTCATTTTATTTTTCTTGCATCAGTATTATATGCCGCAGATATAGAGTAACTATAAAACAAAATATAAACTCAGATCAATATTAAAAAATAATATTAATCTGAGTACGGTAAAAGGCGTTAATTAATCAAGTATATGGATATTTTTCTTTCTGCATATATCTTTAAGTATCCGGGGCCAGACGGATACGGTTACCTCACCAAGATGAGCGGTCCGTAAAAGATACATAAAGGTTCGTGCCTGTCCGATCCCTCCACCAATGCTTAACGGAATCTCATCATTCTGTATCATTTTATGGTAAGGAAGTTTCAGGAAATCGAGTTGTCCGGTAATTTCAAGCTGTTGTTTTAATGTCTCTTTTGTAACTCGTATGCCCATAGAGGTAAGTTCGTGACGCCTTTTGGTGACAGGATTCCAGACAAGGATATCTCCATTAAGTCCGTGCATGGGTCTACCGTCGTCTGAGGTTGTTTCGGTAACCCAATCATCATAATCAGCGGCGCGCATTTCATGGGGGTATCCGTCTTTTAAGATCCACCCAATACCGATAATAAATACAGCAGGATATTCCCGGAGAATTTCAGTTTCTCTCTGTTTTCTGGGAAGATCGGGATATTTTTCAAGTAATTCTTCTGCGTGAATAAAGGTAAGTTCTTCCGGAAAGTCCGGATATTTGCTCGTTTTAAGCGCGGGGAATAACTCTTGTGCATGTTTTCCCGCATTATAAATAACTTTCCAAATCTTCCTTACTACATCTTTTAATAATGTGAGGTTGCGGTCTTTTGCCGTAATAACTCTTTCCCAGTCCCATTGATCCACATAACAGGAATGGTCATGATCCAGAAAATAATCTTTACGTACAGCCTTCATATCAGTACAAATACCTTCTCCTGTTTTACAGCCTAATTGCTTAAGAGCGAAGCGCTTCCATTTTGTAGCAGCCTGGACGACTTGTGCATCAATCGGGTGTTTATTGTAATCATTCGAAATATGAAATTCGATAGGCGTCCTGGATCCGTCACGGTCAAGATAATCATTCATTCCGCTGTTTTTATCTACAATGAGGGGGACCTGAATCATCTGGAGATTAAGCTCTTTGCAAAGGTTTTCTTCTATATACAACTTGATTGCATATACTGCCTTCTGTGTATCCATAGGGGAGAGCAGTGCATTATAATCATTTGGAAGAATTTTTTCCAAATCATCATAATTACCAATACCTGGTCCTGCAAGATCAGCTTTTTTTTCTGACATTGTATTACTCCTTTTCCATATGTTTTATAGAATGCTTAAATTCTATTTATTAATTAAGCTTTCTTGTAAGTTTATAGTATGTCGATTTATAAAAAGATGCAAGGAAAAATTTTAAAATACAATATTACTTTAAAATTGTCCGCTATTAAATTATTTATCTAAGAATTTTATGTTCTGCCGTAGAATGAAAATTAATTATATATATTATTTTTGTGCCAGGATTAATATTTTATATGCATTCGGAGTAACTTGCATGTTGTTGAACAGATCCCGGGTGTACAATATTTTAAATCCATTATCTACTAAATAATCTTTCATTTCCTGAAAACTGTATGCTTTTTGAATATGGGTCTCCGTTACTCCGTCTCTAAAATCAAAAATAGTTGTTGCTCTTCTGCTTTTACTGTCATACTTTAAAATTTGTTTAAATTCGACGCCTTTCACATTCCTGTTGATAATACCTTTGTGTAAATCAGTGAATAACTGCATTGAATTAAAATCAAATAAAAAATATCCCTTTTCTGTCAGGAGATCATAAATTCTTCGAATTGTTTTTTTTATATGATTTTCTTTAATTACATAATTTATCGAATCGAAGGGACACAGAATAAGATCAAATTTTTTATCTATCGAGATATCTTTCATATCCGAAATAATAAATCGAATGTCCGGATAATTTTTTTGTGCAATATTTATCATGTGTTCGGATATATCCGAGCCCATCACGTTGTATGAATGCTTAAGTCTGCTGCATAAATAGCCGGTACCGCAGGCAATATCGAGAATCGATTCGGGATTTACATCATACTCTTCTTTAAGGTAAGATAATACATCCAGATATTTTAAACTGAACTGCGACCAGTTTTCGTCATATAATGTTGATAGTTTTTCATATGGTTTTAACATCAATACCTGCAATCAAACAAGCCGTTCAAATAAGTCCCAGATTCTGTCTTCATCTTTTACAATTAACACGGAACATGAGGCATTTCTCATAGCCCGCTCGGCTTCGTTGTGAAGCTCATCTCTCCTGCTTCTGATTCGTGATAACTCGCCTATGACAAGGAGATCAATATCAAGTTCCGATATTTTCGTTTTTATTTCCTGGTGGACGGTGCCGCTCGTACTTATTGTTTCTATGACGAGCCCTTTTTGCCTGGCCATGGTCCGCACATGATTCAGATATTTTTCCGCATCCGATTCAAGGTCTCTCCGGTATTCTTCCTGTTCTTCCTGTAAAAAAATGCGTGCTTTTACCAGATCGTTGAGGGCGCGTGAATTAATAACAAAAAGGGCTGTAAGTTCTGCACCGGTGGACCGGCAGAGGCAAATCGCGTACTGAGCTGCTGTTATAGACTGTTCCGTACCATCTATATATACCATCACTTTTTTTATTGGACCTTCCATAACTCCCTCCTTTATCAATTCACATCATTATATGCTATTATTCCTCATGATTCGCTTTTTTTTCAAGTCTTCTTTTTACTATTTTCATAAGAACGAACATGTCCCGTTCACTCTCTTCAAGACGGTTTTCGATATAGGTCACTGTTTCCCGGAGTTCCGGGATCGCTATTTTTTCCAGTGCATTCACTTTTCGTATTGTTTTTCTTACTTCTATCGCAAGTCTGATGATCGAAATCTTTAATTCGGCGAGCCGCCCCATGACCTGTAAGGCTTCTTTAAATTCGGTTAAGGAAGTATCTATCCAGAAACTTGTATTATGCGGGCTGTAAAAAGGAGCATATTCTTTAAAGGTCGTATCGACTATGGGCAGTGCAACTCCCATTACTCGGCGTTCTTTTATCGTTATTTTTGTTTCCACATTCACCGCACTTGCCAGGTTTACTACTTTAAGTTTTCCCATGTTCAGGACAGCTTCTTCCAGGGTATGATAGGCGTCGGCCAGGGCTTTTTCAACCCTTTCCTGGTACTCGGCGGCCTGATCGACTAAAGTGAGGAGTTCGATAATAAGGATGTTCCGTTTTTGGTCGAGAAGTTCATACCCTAAATGGGCAAAATTTAATTCGGAATTGAGTTTGATGAGATTTGTTTTTGTCGGTGCGACATTTGTACGTGCCAAAAATTAAGACTCCATCATTGATTTATACATTGATCTATAATCCGTAATATTTTTCAAGTTCCTCTTCCGAAACCCTGTGGAGCTCTTCGACGGGAAGAAGTTTTAATGCCTCCCATCCGAGGTCGAGGGTTTGTTCGATTGTCCGGTCTTCATCGCTTTTTTGGGAAACGAATTTTCTCTCGAAATTCTCACCGAAATCAAGATATTGATGATCCAGGGGTGTTAATTCCTCTTCACCGATAACTGATGCGAGATTTCGTACATCTTTTACATAGCTGTATGCCGCGAACAACTGACTTGCCAGGTGAGGATGGTCGTCTCTGGTCATACCTTCGCCGATACCATCTTTCATCAACCTTGAAAGTGAAGGAAGTCCAGCAACAGGGGGGTAGATATTCCGCCCGTACATTTCCCGTTCAAATACGATCTGTCCTTCCGTAATGTAGCCGGTAAGATCGGGGATGGGGTGTGAAATGTCATCATTCGGCATTGTCAGTATGGGAAGCTGGGTAATAGAACCGGTAAATCCTTTTATCATTCCCGATCGTTCATAAAGTTCCGCAAGATCGGAATAAAGATATCCCGGGTATCCCTTTCGTGAGGGAATTTCGCCCCTGATTGTCGATATTTCTCTGAGTGATTCGCAGTAATTGGATACATCTGTCATGATAACAAGCACATGCATATCTTCGTGAAATGCGAGATGCTCTGCCAGGGTCAGGGCTGTTCGCGGGGTGATGAGACGTTCAATGGACGGATCATCTGCCAGGGAAAGAAAAAGAGCGACATTTTCCAGGGCACCGCTTTCTTCGAAGGAGCGTACAAAGTATTGTGCCACATCATGTTTTACTCCCATGGCCGCGAAGACCACCGCGAACTCTGTCATACTCCCCCGGATCTTAGCCTGTCGTGCAATCTGGGCCGCGAGTTCATTATGAGGCAGACCATTCCCGGAAAAAATTGGAAGCTTCTGGCCGCGGATAAGTGTATTCATCCCGTCGATAACTGATATCCCGGTCTGGATAAAATCCTTCGGATAGACCCGCGCCGTGGGGTTAAGAGGTCTCCCGTTTATATCCATCTCTTCTTCCCCCATGGGAGGCGGTCCGCCGTCAATGGGACGGCCTAAACCGTTAAAAACCCTTCCGAGCATTTTTTTTGTAACGCCGATGGAGAGGGGTTTTCCGCTGAATCGCACCCGTGTGCCCGGCATGGTGAGTCCGGAGGTCCCTTCAAATATTTGAGCGACCACCACATCTGTCGAGGTATCAAGGACGATACCGAACCTGGTATTTCCGTTATGATCCACACATTCCACCAGTTCTCTGTAACCGACGGCGTGTGTGTTCTTGATAAATACAAGGGGACCATCTATCCGGTCTACCCCGATGTATTCTCTTCCGGCGAGAAGCTTTTCCGCTGCTTCATGAAGCTTATGTGAATCAGGCATGAATCGACTCCAGTTGTTCTAATGACCGCTCCAAACGAACCGCGAGTTTGTCAATCTCCCGCAAATCTTCATTTGAAATCGTCATTTTTATTTTTACAATATCCTGCAAGACCTTCATCCTTCTTAATTTTACTAATGTTACTCCCCGGCGAATAATCTGGGAACCCCTGCGCCAGTAGAGAAGAATTATATTGAGCATTTTCAGCTGTTTGATCGGTATGGCATATTGATCCAGTTTATCGAAGACATTTTGCTGTAAGAAGGCATTTTTAAAAAGGGTGCATACCTCGATAATAAAGCGCTGACTGTCGGGAAGGGCATCGGGTCCGACAAGTTTTACGACCTGATTTAAGCGCACTTCTTTTTGAAGAAGCTCCATCATCTCCGCCCGGTCGTCCGACCAGTTTGCACCGATTTCCTGTTCCCACCAGAGGGAAATATCCTCAAGATATCCGCTGTAGCTTTCGAGCCATGATATTGCAGGATAATGACGTGCATTTGCAAGTTGACGGTCCAGCGACCAGAAGCATCTCACAAATCGTTTGGTGTGTTGCGTCACAGGTTCCGAGAAATCTCCTCCCGGAGGGGAGACGGCACCGATGAGGGTGACAGATCCTTTATTGTTGCTTAATACATCCATATATCCGGCACGTTCATAGAATTCCGCGATTCTTGTGGGGAGATACGCCGGGAATCCCCCTTCCGCGGGCATTTCTTCCATACGTCCGGATAATTCCCGGAGGGCTTCCGCCCATCGTGATGTTGAATCTGCCATGACCGCCACATGGTATCCCTGGTCACGGTAGTATTCGGCGAGGGTAACACCGGTATAAATACTTGCTTCCCGTGCCGATACGGGCATGTTCGATGTATTGGCTATGAGAATCGTGCGGGTCATAAGACTTGCACCGGTCCGTGGGTCTATCAATTTGGGGAATTCGTTAAGAACATCGGTTATTTCATTCCCTCTTTCTCCGCACCCGATATAGACAATGATATCCGCATTACACCATTTTGCGATAGCATGCTGGGTCATGGTTTTTCCCGTTCCGAATCCTCCGGGAATCGCAACTGTCCCGCCTTTTGCAACGGGAAATAGTGTGTCCAATACCCGCTGTCCCGTGACGAGGGGGAGGGAGGGGAGGAGTCTTTTTTCAACGGGCCGCGGTTTTCTGATGGGCCATCGCTGCATCATTAAAAGCGGGACTTCACCATCTTTGGTTTTAAGGAGGCCGACCGGTTCTTCTACCGTATAATCCCCTTCCGGGGCCAGAGAGATCAGTTCTCCCTCTACATCCGGGGGAATTAGTATTTTATGGAGCATGGAAACGGTTTCCTGCACGGTTCCTGCAATCTGTCCCCCCGATAATCTTGTTCCGGGTTTAATCGGTGCCGGAACAAAGTGCCATTTCTTTTCCCTGTTAAGAGAAGGAAGTCTGATACCCCGTTCAATAAAGTGATCTGAAATAGCATATATTTCTTCCAGAGGTCTCTGTATCCCATCATAAATTGTCCCGATAAGACCCGGACCAAGTTCTACGGATAATGCCATTCCCGTTCCATAAATATTATCACCCGGTGCTATTCCTGTCGTATCTTCATAGACCTGAATAACGGCATTATTTCCTTCAAGCTTAATTACTTCTCCCACGAGACGTACTTCGCCCACATAAATAAGCTCCAGCATCATCGCATCGGTAACACCCATGGCAATAATAACCGGTCCGTTTACTCGTTTTACCTGGCCAATTATTCTTTCTTTCATAGTGTTCATTTATTCTCTTTATTTAAAATATTGTAAATCATTTTTCTTACCTCGGACTGATATCGTAAAATTCGTGTGAGGATCTGATTGTTAAAGGCTGTCCTTCCGTTTTTTGATGTCAGGATAATTCCCTGGGCAAGCAAGGGATTATCTGCTGATTTTAAGATGACGACTTTTTTACCCGTAAGGGAAAATAGAATATCCACGGCTTTTTTAAGAAGGTCTTCCGTTATATATTTCATTTCCTTAATTGATGCATTGACGGCTGCTTCATCGACATTTAATCCGATTGCCGCTTCTACGATCCAATTGACAAGAATTTCAGAGTATGCCGGAGTATCGATTAAAGCGTGGAGTTTATCTTTTGCTTTATCAATTGCAGCGTTGACGATACTATCCATAATCCGTAAGGAGAGTCTTTTTTTCTCTACAGCAATGGCACTTTTTGCATTTTTTCTTATGATCTCAACCTGTTCTTTTGCCTTTGTTTCCGCCTCTTTTTGTATTCGTGAAATTTGGATATCTATGGACTTTTTTCTCTCAAGCATCGAGCTTTGAGCCTTGGCGATAATTTGTTCTGCCTCTTTCCGGGCATCCGCCTGTATACCTGCAATTAATCTGTTTTTTCCGTTTTCCTCGATCACTTCCATACTCCGTTATTCATCAATCTAAAGTTTTATCCCGATTGCTTCATTTACCATTTCCCTGATTCCCGGTTTTCCTTCCATCGGACCTTCCCTGTCGGGGATCTCCACAATTAAAGGAAACTTCTCGGTAAAGAGATACTTGTCTACAAGGGGGCGTATAAGGTCTGCTATCCGTTCAGAGATGATGATAATACCCGTCTCCTGATCGGAGAGTGCCTTGTGGAATGCTTGCTCCGCCTCGTCTTTTGAACGGACAGTTATTCCCTTTACACCGACCAATCCGAAACCTAAGACCGTATCTTCATTCCCGATAACAAAATAATTCATAACAGGATTATACTCCTCTCTGTTCTACGATTATCACTTCCGAAGGAATGATAATCGTACTAAAATTGGAAATACAGACAATTTAATAATTGTCA